>NZ_JADYUH010000049.1 GCF_021531665.1 Prevotellamassilia timonensis | reverse complement strand
AAAGTGTTCCCGAAAGTTAAAAATGTTAATGTCGAATCGCTGAAAAATGGCTCAAAATTGTTGGATTTTTGGAAGCCTACCCCAACCCCTCCCTAAAGGGAAGGGCTTTTCAAACTTCGACATGAGGTTCTCCATTAATGCCCATTAATTGTCCCATTAATTCTGTTCAATTCGTGAACAATTCGTGTTCAAAAAATCAATTCATGGTCAATTCGTGAATAATTCATGAACATTAATGTTTCAAAAGGCGGTCCTTTCGTCTTTCGCCCTTAGTCTCTTTGTCTCTTTGTCTCTTTGACTCTTTGTCTCTTTGACTCTCAATGTAGGGTTCAATGTATAGTTTGTGTATAGTTTGCGCCATAAACTAAACATTTCGCAACTGACGGAGAATCAGTGAGATGTAGGGTTGAATGTAGGGTTTGTGTATAGTTTGTATAGTTTTTTTGCGGCCCTTTTATTTATGTATAGAGTAGAGTCGAAGCGAAGTCACATCAAACCCTACACAGCGGCGATGTGGATTCCGCAGTGCTTCGTTTCAGTAGTTTTCAAAGAGCATCCGCTTTGACCGCGTTGCAGACGCTTTGAAGCGCATTTTTCTGTCCGTTTGGACGGAAAAGCCGGCGAATAATCGCATTTTGTCGCATAAAAGAGGCGCGAAACGTCATTCTGTATGCAAAAATTGCCTTCAAAGCGCTTTTTTGTTGTATATTTGCCCCCGATAATTGACAAATGTGCTCCGAAAGACATTTATTTGACGATGTGAAAGACGTCTCCGCTGTTTCGTGACACACGGTCAACATGCAAAGTCACTCGTTGAGGGTGACGGCTGATAGACTTCTAAACCTTACAAAAAAACAGTTACTTCCTATGGCGATTTACGACAAAGAGATGGTAAAAACCTTCTATGAAACATACCGCGAAAAAGTCAGCCGGTTCCGCTCCGTCATGGGGCGCCCCTTGACCTACGCTGAAAAAATCCTCGGTGCTCACCTTGCAGTGCCTGCCACCGCCGACGGTTTCCGCCGCGGCGCATCCTATGGACTCTTTCATCCCAACCGTGTCTGCATGCAAGACGCCACGGCACAGATGGCAGTGCTGCAGTTCATGAACTCCGGACGCAGCGCCACCGCCGTGCCGACCACGATTCACTGCGACCACCTCATTCGTGCCCGTCGCGGCGCCGCTTTTGATTTGCCCGAGGCAAAGGAAACGAACCGTGAGGTCTATGACTTCCTCGCTTCCGCCGCACGCCGCTATGGCATGGGCTTCTGGGGTGCGGGGGCAGGCATCATCCACCAAGTCGTTTTGGAAAACTATGCTTTCCCCGGCGGCATGATGGTCGGCACAGACTCCCACACGCCCAATGCGGGCGGTCTGGGCATGGCGGCTATCGGTGTCGGCGGCGCGGACGCCGTGGACGTCATGGTGGGTGCACCGTGGGAACTGAAAATCCCGAAACTGATTGGCGTTCGTTTGACGGGACAACTCTCCGGCTGGACCTCAGCGAAAGATGTCATTCTGCACCTCGCCGGAAAACTGACGACGAAGGGCGGCACCAATGCCATCATCGAATATTTCGGCGAAGGCGCAGCCACGCTCTCTGCCACGGGAAAAGCCACGATTTGCAACATGGGCGCAGAAGTGGGTGCCACGACTTCGCTCTTCCCCTTTGACGACATGATGGCAGACTATCTTCGCGCCACCGAGCGCGCCGAAGTCGCCGACTGTGCTTCTGCCGTTCGCGAAGACCTTTGTGCCGATGCCGAAGTTGCGGCATCACCGGCAGACTTCTTTGACGAAGTGATTGAAATTGACCTGAGCAGTCTCACTCCCCACCTCAACGGACCGTTCACACCCGATGCCGCCACGCCGGTCAGCGAAATGGCAGAGAAGGTTTCCAAGAATGACATACCCCCCGTGGTGGAGGCATGTCTGATTGGCTCTTGCACCAACTCCTCCTACCAAGACTTGGCACGTGCCGCCTCCGTCGTGAAGGCGCTGCGCAATGCCGGTCACTCGCTGAAAGCAAAACTTTTCATCAATCCCGGCTCCGAACTCGTCAGGGCAACTGCCGAACGCGACGGTCTGATTCAGATTTTTGAAGAGGCAGGTGCAATCATCATGACCAACGCCTGCGGACCCTGCATCGGACAGTGGGACCGCGAGACTGACGACCCGCTTCGTCGGAACAGCATTGTGACGAGTTTCAATCGCAACTTTGCGCGCCGCGCCGACGGCAACCCCAACACCTTCGCTTTTGTGGCTTCGCCCGAGACCGCCGTTGGTTTCGCTTTCAGTGGCACGCTGTGTGAACATCCCTCCTTCTCCCCCGAATGGAGTGGGGCAGAACCTTCCGGTCTCGCCCTTCCTGCCGACGGCTATGCCTCTTCCGCAGCCTCGGTGCAGGCTTTGCGTCCCGCCATTGAAACCCAGCCCGACGCCTCCGTTGAAGTCGTCATCTCCCCCGACAGCGAACGCCTTCAACGTCTGCGTCCCTTCCAACCTTGGAACGGCAAAGACTTCGAGCGTCTGCCGTTGCTCATCAAGGTCTCCGGAAAATGCACCACAGACCACATTTCTCCCGCCGGCAAGTGGCTTCGCTTCCGCGGACATTTGGAGAACATCTCCCGCAACCTCCTTTCCGGCGCCGTGAACGCCTTCGGACTGGAAGCAGGCATGACCCGGAATCCTGTCACCGGCTCACCCGAGGAGATTTGGAAAGTGGCAGCAGCATGTCGCGATGAACTGGGCGGCAGCGTCATTGTCGCAGAGGAGAACTATGGCGAAGGCTCGAGCCGCGAACACGCCGCCATGGAACCGCGCTTCCTCGGCGTGAAAGTCGTGCTCGCCAAGAGTTTTGCCCGCATCCACGAAACGAACCTCAAGAAGCAAGGGGTGCTCGCACTCACTTTCGCCAATCCTGCGGACTATGACCTCATCACCGAGGACAGTCTGATTACCGTGAAGGCTTCCTCCCTCCAACCCGGCAAAACGGTCGAAGTCATCGTTCAACGTCCCGGAAAAGAAGACGTGACGCTCGAAGCAGCCCACACCTACAACGAACAGCAAATCGCATGGTTCAAAGCCGGAAGCGCACTGGCATGCAACTGAAACGAACAGCCAACGTGCCGCTTTACGTAGTTTCTTGTGCATCGCCACACCTATTATAATAAATCAAATCCCCGCGACACATTTCCGCAGACCACTAAACTATTTCAGAAACCAAAATCTTTCTCACGATGTCAAAAATCACTCTCACCTCCGAATCTGTTCTTCACGTGCCCGACACCGTTGATGTTCCCTTCATCACCGGCGACGGCATCGGCGCGGAAATCACTCCCGCCATGATGAAAGTCATCGACGCCGCCGTCAGCAAGACCTATGGCGGTCAACGCAGCATTCACTGGCTTGAAGTCTTCGCCGGAGGACGGGCGTTTGAGAAGTTCGGAACCTATCTTCCCGAAGACACAGTCAAGGCTTTTGCAGACTATCACGTCGGCATCAAAGGTCCGCTCATGACTCCCGTCGGCGGCGGCATCCGCTCGCTGAACGTGGCGTTGCGACAAGGACTTGACCTCTACGTCTGCCTGCGCCCCATCCGCTGGTTCAAAGGCATTGACTCGCCGGTGAAACATCCGGAACGCGTGAACATGGTGGTTTTCCGCGAAAACACGGAAGACATCTATGCCGGCATCGAGTGGGAAGCCGGAAGCGAGGAAGCACGTCGCTTCTTTGACTTCTTGAAACAAGAAATGCACGTGACAAAAGTGCGCTTCCCGAACTCCTCCGCTTTCGGCGTGAAACCCGTGTCGGAAGAGGGCACGAAACGTCTCGTCAGTGCTGCGTGCCGCTATGCCGTGGCGCAGAACATGCCACACGTGACGCTCGTTCACAAAGGCAACATCATGAAATTCACCGAAGGAGGCTTCAAGAAATGGGGCTACGAGGTGGGCGAAGATGCTTTCGCCGGAAAGGTGCGCATGGATGACTGCATCGCAGATGCCTTCCTCCAAAACGCACTCTTGAAACCCGAAGCCTACGACGTCATCGCCACGCTCAACCTCAATGGCGACTATGTTTCTGACATGCTCGCCGCACAGGTCGGAGGCATCGGAATCGCGCCGGGAGCCAACATCAACTACGAAGCCGGAAGAGCCATCTTCGAGGCAACCCACGGCACAGCACCCGACATTGCCGGCGAGAACAAAGCGAACCCGTGTTCCATCCTCCTCTCTGCCGTCATGATGCTCCAACACCTGGGCTGGAACGAAGCCGCCGATGCCGTCACGCAGGCAATGGAACGCTGCTTTGAAGAAGGCTACGCCACTGCCGACCTGGCAAAATTCATGGAAAACGGTAAGCCCCTCGGCACAAAAGAGTTTGCCGATGCACTCATCGCCAGCCTGCTCTGACGACAAGGCAACTTGCCTTCAAACACAAACATTTCTCCAACGATTCTTTTTCCCAAAGACACCATTTCAGACATGACTGAGAAAAAAGACTATCTGATTTATAAACTTTCGGACAACCTGAAAGGCTGTGTCAAGATTGATGCAGAACTTTTCAGAAAACTTGACGTCAAACGAGGCTTGCGCAACGACGACGGCACCGGCGTCTTGGTCGGACTGACCAACATCGGTAACGTTGTCGGCTATGAGCGCACTTCGACCGGACTGGCACCCATTGAAGGAAAACTCTACTTCCGAGGCTACGAAATCTCTGACATTGTCAGCGCGCTTCTCGAAGAGCAGCGTTTTGGCTATGAAGAAGTGGCATTCCTCCTCCTTTCCGGTCGCCTCCCCGACGCCGAAGAACTCGAGCAGTTCCGAAGCATCCTCGTCGATGGTATGCCGCTCATGCCGAAAACCACTTTGAACATCATTGAACTCGAGGGTTCCGACATCATGAACATTTTGGCAAGAAGCGTCCTGGAGTTATACACCTATGACCCCACGCCCGACGACATCTCCCGAGACAACCTCATGCGGCAGAGCATCGAACTGGTGTCAAAGTTCCCGACCATCATTGCCTACGCCTACAACATGCTGCGCCACAAAACACTCGGCAAGTCGCTCCACATCCGACACCCGCAGCCGGGCTACTCCCTCGCCGAAAACTTCCTCTACATGTTGCGCGGCAACACCTACACGCCGCTCGATGCCCGCACACTTGACCTCTTGCTCATCCTTCAGGCAGAACACGGCGGCGGTAACAACTCCACGTTCACCGTTCGAGTCACTTCCTCCACCTGCACCGACACCTATTCCTCCATTGCCGCCGGCATTGGCTCCCTCAAAGGACCAAAACACGGAGGAGCCAACATTCGCGTGCACCACATGATGGAACATCTCAAACAGCAAATACGTCACTGGGACGACGACGCTGAAATCAGCCATTATCTCTACAAAATCGTGAGGAAAGAAGCCTACGACGGCACGGGACTCATCTATGGCATCGGTCACGCTGTCTATACGCTCTCCGATCCGCGTGCCGTGCTCCTCAAAGAGATGGCTCGCAAACTTGCACTCGAGAAAGGGCGCACCGAAGAGTTTGAATTCATGGAACGAGTGGAACGTCTTGCCGTTCAGGCGGTCTATGACGTCAAAGGCGAAAGCAAAAAACTCTGCGCGAACGTGGATTTCTATTCCGGCTTCGTTTATGACCTCATCGGACTTCCCGAAGAAATCTACACACCTCTCTTCGCCATGTCCCGCATCGTGGGCTGGTGTGCCCACCGCAATGAGGAACTGGGCTTCGCCGGACGCCGCATCATCCGTCCCGCTTATCGCTGCGTGGCAGAACCCTGCGAGTATGTCCGCATGAAAGACCGCTGACAGCGTGGAACCATACTCGCTTTTTTCATAAAAGCAGTTTTTCAAAGAAAGAAGTTTCCAAAAAGCAGTTTTTCAAAGAAAGCAATTTCTCAAAGAAAACACATTTCACAAATAAAGCAGTGGCGCGAACACAAATCCTTGCGTTCGCGCCACTGCTTTATTTCTCTGTATGTTCTCACGGCTCTCTCCTCACGAAACTGCCGTTGGGAAGGAGTTCGTAGGTGGCGGAGCGGGTGACGCCGGCTGCGTCCTCGCGGTCGTTGAGAGAAACGCCCGAGAGGTCAATGGCATAGGTCAACAAATCCTGCTTTTCGCCGGTGAATTCCACACGGACGGGTTGTTCGCGAAGAACGGAGAGAAGTTCTTGCTTGCGAAGCGGGGAAATGGAAGAGGAAGCCATGTCAATGAGGCGTCCCAACGAGGGAGAAGGGAGTAGAACAAAGGCGGGGGTCCAGTTTGTGCGATAGGCACTCACCTCGGACTGCACGCCAATCGCTTTGACCGAATGGATGACCAAAATCAGCGAATCTGCTTCAAGACGAAAAAGACGCATCTCCCACGTTCCTGCCTCGCTCGTCTTCAGTTTCAGACGATTCTCCGTTTTCTCCAAAAGTTCAGACTGTCCGCCGAGCGAGTTTTCCGCCTTGGCGCTCATGCCGTGGCCATAGAGGTCAAGAAGGTCCAAACGCTCCGTCACGCCCAGCAACGGTAACACTTCGCGCGGCGCTTTGACAAAAAGCGAATCCAAAGGAACTGCCTGAGCGGGAAAAGCGAAGAGAAAAGCAAAGAGAACTAAGAAAAAAGTTTTCATTTCGGAGAGAAGAGAAAAGTGAATAAAGGCGCTCTATAAATTAGGTTTAGCCGGATTTCTTAGAGATGAACTTTTGTCTGTGGAGAAAGGAGCATAGCGAACTACGTGACTGATGAAACCTACAAAAAGGTGCGCAAAGAAACCGACCAAAACGTAAGAACTTTCTTTTGAACGTTCCAAAAATAAGCACTTTTTTGAACGTCCCTTATCCCGTAATTTATAGAACACCTCTAAATTCCTTCAAAGTGACTGCCGCCCGCGTGGTGGAAACCGCGAAGGAAGTCGGCGACAGACATGGGACGTTTGCCCGCAGGTTGCAGACGGTGAAGTGCCACCATTCCATCCGACGTGGCAACGTGAAGGAAAGTCTTTCCGTCCGTCTCCACGGTACCGGGGGCAGGGAGCGGAGCGACCATGGAGGAGGCGGGCAGGATTTCTGCTTCATAGACCTTCATCTCCAACCGACCCTCGCCGTGGACAAGCGTCGTGCGAGCAGCAGGGTAGGGGGAAAGCCCTCTGACAAAGTTGTTCACGTTCTTCGTTGTGTCCTCCCAGCGAATGACGCAGTTTTCTTTGAAGAGTTTGGGCGCGGGATTCATCGGGCTGTCGGTCAGTTCCGCCTGCGGCACACGCTCGGCGCGGTCGGCGAGAATGTCGTCCACGGTTTGGCAGACAAGAGTCGCTCCTTTCACCATGAGTTTGTCGTGGAGACTTCCGGCGTTGTCGGTGGGCAGGATTTCCACTTCCTCGCGACGAATGACAGCACCGGTGTCTATGTCTTTGTCCAAGAAGAACGTGGTCAGTCCCGTCACCGTCTCGCCGCGGATGATTGCCCAGTTGATGGGCGCTGCGCCACGATAGTTCGGCAGGAGCGAGGCGTGAAGGTTGAACGTGCCGAGGCGGGGCATGTCCCAAACCACCTGTGGCAGCATGCGGAACGCCACCACGATTTGCAGGTCTGCCTCATAGGTTGCCAATTCTTCCAAGAAACCGGGGTCTTTCAGACTGGTCGGCTGGAGCACGGGCAGGTTGTTTGCCACGGCAAACTGTTTCACGGGGGAGGCAGTGAGCACGGATTGATGACGTCCGACGGGTTTGTCGGGCATGGTGATGACAGCCACGACGCGGTAGCCTCCTTCCACGAGGGCTTTCAGCGGAGCGACGGCAAAATCCGGCGTTCCCATATAAATGATTCGTAAGTCTTCTTTCTGCATTCCTTATATATATTATAATGTGTATGGAATCTTTCTTCTTTGTTTCTCAGGCTTGCGCGGTGTAGAGCGTGCAGAGTCCGAAGGTGAAGCGTCGGAACGCCACATCCGAGAAGCCAGCCTTTTCAAGCACCTTCGTCATTTCCTCGGCTTGCGGGAACGCCTCCATGGTGGCGGGGAGGTAGGCGTAGGCTTTTCCATCGCCGGAGATGAGTCTGCCGAGGAGCGGCATGAGGAATCGGGAGTAGATGGCAAAGAGTTGTTTCATGGGGAAACGCGGTGGCGTCGTCAGTTCCAACGCCACGAGTCTGCCTCCGGGACGCAGCACGCGGCGCATCTCTTTCAGTCCTCGGTCGAGGTCTTCATAGTTTCGAAGACCGTAGGCGACGGTGAGAGCATCAAAACTTTTGTCGGGGAAGGTGAGTGACATGCAGTCCTGTCGTTCAAAGTGTAGCACCTCCGCCAGTCCTTCTTTTTCCGCCTTTTGGGCAGCCACTTTCATCATTTCCTCCGAGAGGTCTGCCCCCACGATGCTTTCAGGTTGCAGCATTTTGGCTGCGAGCAAGGCAAAGTCTCCGGTTCCCGTGGCAATGTCCAGCAGGTGTTTCGGCTGAAAACGCTTCAGTCCCGCGATGGCTTCGCGTCGCCAGCGTCGGTCAATGCCAAAGGAAAGAAGATGATTCAGGAGGTCGTAGGAAGGAGCGATGCCGTTGAACATTCGTTCCACTTCTGCGGTTTTTGTTTCACCGCTCACGTAGGGTTTGATTTGTTCCTGCCGATAGGTCATGAAAAAAGGAGGAGAAAGATGGATGAAAGGTAGGTTTTTGCAAATGTGCTGCGAAGTTACGCTAAAAAGACGAGAATGAAAGCCGGCGGAAAGCAAAGAATGAAGGGATTATTGTAAATTTGCAAATAATTTAAAATCTCTCTTTCTCGTTTATTTAGGAAAACTCTTCACGATGAAGCATTCAGAAGAAAAAAACGCCGCCCCGAAACCGCAGAGTGAATCGGTTTTTCGCGATGACATCCGCGAGGCGGTGCGCGTCATGCAGTCCGGCGGTGTCATTCTCTATCCGACAGACACGATTTGGGGCATTGGCTGTGACGCCTGCAACGAAGATGCCGTGCGACGCGTGTTTGAAATTAAACGTCGCGCCGAGGCGAAGTCCGTGATTTCCCTGGTGGATTCCGAAGTTAAAGTGGAGTTCTACGTGCGTTCCGTGCCCGACGTGGCATGGCAACTTTGGGAATGTTCCGACGAGCCTTTGACGCTGGTGCTTGACGGAGCGCGCAATCTGGCTTCGGGCGTAATTGCCTCCGACGGCAGTGTGGCGCTGCGCGTGACACGTGAAGCGTTCAGTCGTCAATTGTGTATGCGAATGAAACGCGCCATTGTCTCCACTTCCGCCAACATTGCGGGCGAGCCGGCTCCGCGTTGCTTCTCCGAAATTTCTCCCGAGATTCTCCAAGCCGTGGACTATGTTTGCCTCTCGCGCCGCGACGAAGCACCTCGCCAAACTCCGTCCCACATCATCAAAATCGGACCGACCGGAGAGGTGAAAATCATTCGTTGAAATCAACGCGGTGCGACTAACAAAAAACCTGAAACACTGAAAGTTTTAAACTTTAGTTCTCCTAAAACTTTTAAACTCCGAGAACTTTAGGACTCTCAGAACTTTTAAACTCCGAGAACTTTAGTACTCTGAAAACTTTTGAACTTCGAGAACTTTAGGACTCTGAAAACTTTTGAACTTCGAAACACTGAAACGCCCAATATGTCTCATCACGGTTCCTCACCTCGATTCATTCGAGAAATTTCCGTTTTTGCCTCGCGTCATCTCACTCCCAAGCAACTCATCTTCACGCTTGCCCTCTTGGTCGGCATCGGTTCCGCCATTGCTGCCTGGGTTTTGAAGACGCTGATTGAAGAAATCGCGCTTTTGCTCACGTCACACTTTGACGTCACCAGCGCCAACCGCCTCTACCTTGTCTATCCCGTGGTCGGCATTTTCCTCTGCGTCATGTTTGTCAAGTTCATCGTGCGCGATGACATCAGTCACGGCGTCACGAAGATTCTTTATGCGCTCTCCCGCCGACAAGGCGACATTCGTTCCCACAACTGTTGGTCGAGTGTCATTGCGTCCTCGCTCACCATTGGTTTTGGTGGTTCGGTCGGAGCGGAGTCACCCATTGTGCTCACCGGCTCTGCCATCGGAAGCCTGCTTGGAAGGCAGTTCCGAGTGGACCACAAAACGATGATGCTTCTCATCGGCTGCGGCGCATCGGGAGCCATCGCCGGCATCTTCAAAGCCCCCATCGCCGGGCTCATGTTCACGCTGGAAGTGCTCATGGTTGATCTCACCATGGCTTCACTGCTCCCGCTTCTCGTCAGTTGCCTCACCGCCACCTGCATCACCTACACGCTCGCCGGAACGTCACCGATGTTCTCCTTTGAACTCACCGACCCGTTCATTGTGCGCCGAGTGCCCACCGCTCTGTTGCTCGGTGTCACCTGCGGACTTGTTTCGCTCTACTTCACGCGTGTCATGAACTCCTTTGAACAGGTCTTCGGCAAACTTCGTCATCCCGCGGCTCGACTCGCGCTCGGCGGTATGGTTTTGGCAGTACTGATTTATTTCTTCCCGCCGCTCTATGGCGAAGGCTATGGCACCATCTCACTCCTGCTTTCCGGCGACGCTCACGCCTCGGAAGTCATGAATAACTCCTTCTTCTACGGTCACGAAACGAGCCTCGTCACCTATCTCGTGCTCATCATTCTTGTCAAAGTCTTCGCCACGACTGCCACAAATGGCGGCGGCGGTTGCGGTGGTACGTTCGCACCGAGTCTTTTCCTGGGTTGCATTGCGGGATATGTCTTTTCCGCGCTTTGGAACATCCAAACGCCGTTCGGCATCACCGTGCCCTCCACGAACTATGCCCTCCTCGGCATGGCGGGAGTCATGAGCGGTGTCTTCCACGCCCCCATGACCGGCGTCTTCCTCATTGCCGAACTCACCGGAGGCTATGACCTGTTCATCCCCTTGATGATTGTCAGCGTTTGTTCCTACATCACCATCCACACCTTTGAACCCCACAGCATCTATGCCATGCGTCTCGCACGCCGCGGCGAGTTACTCACTCACCACAAAGACCGCTCCGTGCTTACGCTCATGTCACTCGATGCCATCATCGACAAAGAACGTCCGCTGCTCCGCCCGGACATGTATCTCGGACAAATCGTGCAGTCCGTTTCCACCGAGAAAGCGCTGCACTTTGCCGTCGTCGATATCAAGGGAGGACTGCTCGGCATCATCAATCTCAACGGAATTCGTAAACTCATTTTCCGCAGCGAACTCTACAGAATGTACCGTGCCGACCAACTCATGACTCGTCCCTCCATCGTTCTCCGCACCGACGACAGCATGACTGCTGTCATGGAGCGTTTTTCCCACACTTCCACGGGCACACTGCCAGTGCTCACTCCCGAAGGAACCTTCGTCGGCTTCGTCTCCCGCACCCGACTCCTCGCTGCCTACCGACAAGTACTCAAAGATTTCTCGGAAGAGTAGGGGGATATATAAATATATATGGAGCATACATGGTCTCACCACCACGCGTGCAAAATAGTTCTTTCGCTTTGACACATTCTTTATGACACAAACATTCGGACTCCTTGGTCATCCCCTCGGCCACAGTTTTTCTGCCTCCTATTTCACGGAAAAATTTGCGAAACTCGAACTGGATGCCGTCTATCGTAACTTTGATTTTGCCGAAGTGCCCGAAGCACTCGACCACATCCTCTCCATTGAAAATCTGAAGGGATTCAACGTCACCATTCCTCACAAACAGGCGATTATTCCTCACCTCGCGACACTCTCACCCGAAGCGCGGGAAATCGGTGCCGTCAATGTGGTCAAAACTGTGCCGCGTCCCGAGGGAGGCTATGAACTCCACGGTCACAATTCCGATTGGATTGGGTTCACGCAGAGTTTGCTGACACTGCTGCCCGAAGACTTTTCCGGCATCAGTGCCCTCATTCTTGGCACGGGGGGTGCATCGCGTGCCATTGCCTATTCGCTCCGACGCCTCAGCATTCCCTTCCTTTTCGTCAGTCGTCAAAAGAAAGAAGGCGGACTGACCTACGAGGAACTCACCCCCGAAGTTTTGGA
Source organism: Prevotellamassilia timonensis (assembly GCF_021531665.1). Taxonomy (GTDB): domain Bacteria; phylum Bacteroidota; class Bacteroidia; order Bacteroidales; family Bacteroidaceae; genus Alloprevotella. Next base: position 9,470 of record NZ_JADYUH010000049.1, on the reverse strand, counting down.
TGCTCACCACCTGCTCGTGAACTGCACCCCGCTCGGCATGCATCCGCACGTGGAAGGTTGTCCTCCACTGCCTTGGGAGGGCATCGGCAAAGGTCACTTCCTCTACGATTTGGTCTATAATCCGCTCATCACGCGCTTCCTTCAGGAGGGAGCGTCACGCGGTGCCAAAACGCTCGGCGGATTAGCCATGCTTCATGGTCAGGCTGAGGTCGCATGGCAGATTTGGAATGAGGGACTTGATGGCAGATAGTCTTTTGAGACTGCCATCAACGAAAAACAAAATAGCCGGAAAGGCTGTTCTTTGAGCACCGAGGCTCTGCCCGGTTTTCTCAAAGAACAGCCTTTCAAGTTTTAGGATGAACTCACAACAGCGGTCCGATGACGGTGTGAACCAGCCAAGCAAGGACATAGGCAGTGAGGGTGGTATAGGTGGCGGCAAGTGCTGCCCACTTCCAACTTCCACTTTCGTTCTTGATGGCAATGAGGGTGGCGATGCAGGGGAAATAGCAGAGGATGAAGACCAAATATGCCAACGCTGCTGCCGACGTGGCTTTGCCGCGGAGCAACCCGGAGAGACGCATTTCCTCATCTTCCGCCGCTTCGTCATTCGCGACTACCGTTTCGTCAGCCTCAACCGTAGGTGCATCTTTAGCATACATCACAGACAGTGTGCTGACCACCAACTCCTTGGCACCAACGCCGGCGAGGATGCCGACCGTCATCTGCCAGTCAAAACCCAGCGGTCGGAACACGGGGGCAATGGTGGAGCCGATGCGTTCCAAATAACTCACGGGCTGTGTGACAGCCGGCTGCGTCGGAGCGTCGGCAACGCTGACTTCGTGTGCATGGTTTGAGGGTGTGGCAACTTTGATGTTTTCCGTTGATTCACTCTCGGCAGTCGGCACGACCACTTCGGCTTCAGTGGAGGGACGGGGAAAATAGCAGAGTGCCCAAATGCAGACAGAACTGATGAGGATGATGCCCCCCATTTTTTGAAGATACTGCCGTCCCTTTTCCCATGTGTGGCGAAGGACGGTGCGCCAAGCCGGGAAACGATAGGGCGGTAGTTCCATCACAAAAGGATAGTCTCCCTTGTCGCCCAAGAAACGGTTGAGCAGTTTTGACATGAGAATTGCCACGAGGATGCCGCCGACATAGAGCGAAAACATCATGAGTCCTTGGTGGCGCGGGAAGAAAGCACTGATGAGAATGACAAAGACCGGAATGCGCGCCGAGCAGGACATGAACGGAATGATGAGCATGGTGACGAGGCGGCTCTTCGGACTCTCAATGGTGCGCGTAGCCATGACAGCGGGCACATTACATCCAAAGCCCATGACCATTGGGATGAAAGACTTTCCGTGCAGTCCGATGCGGTGCATGAGACTGTCCATGATGAAGGCTGCTCGAGCCATGTAGCCCGAATCTTCTAAAATAGAAATGAAAGTGTAGAGAATCAGAATGTTGGGAAGGAAGACAATGACGCTTCCGACACCGCCGATGATGCCGTCCGACACGAGGTCTCGCCACATTCCGGCGGGCATGACATAAGAAACAAAATCAGCCATCACCCCGACGGCTTGGTCAATCCATTCCATGGGATAGGCTCCGAGCCAGAAGGTGGCGGAGAAGACCAGGGCAAGGAGGAGGAAGAAGAGAGGATAGCCCAAGAAACGGTGTGTGACGATTCGGTCAATGCGTTCCGTCGCGGAGTGGTGCTCCATTTTGTCGTGAGGGCGATAGGTTTCAAGGAGTGCACCGTTGATGAAACCATATTTGGCATCACAAAGTGCATTTTCGGGTGTGTCGCGCAGTTCCTCTTTGATGCGTCGTGTTTCGTCAAAACGTGCGGCGACGAGAGCATCGTGGTTGGGGAGCGACTCCACGACGTTTTGCACATCGGGGTCGCCTTCCAAGAACTTGATGGCGAGGAAACGGGTGGAAAACTTGTCGCGCAGGGCTTTGTTCTCTTGGAAGAGATGTTTGATGCGGTCGATGCTCTGCTCCAGACAGCCGGAGTGGTTGATGTGGATGTGGCGAGCCAGAGATTCGTCGGCGGTGTGCTCATAGACTGCCACGATGGCTTCCAGCAAGTCGTCGATTCCTTCTCCCGTGCGGCTGATGGTCGGCACAAGGGGCACACCCAACAAACGCGAGAGTTGGCGATGGTCCAGTTTGTCACCGCGGGAAAGGAGTTCATCGTAGATGTTGAGCGACACGACCATGGGAAGGTTCATGTCAATCAACTGCGTTGTCAGGTAGAGATTACGTTCCAGATTGGAGGCATCCAGCACATTGACGATGACGTCGGGAAGTTCTTCGATGAGATATTTCCGGACATAGAGTTCCTCGGGAGAGTAGGCTGAAAGAGAATAAGTTCCGGGCAGGTCAATGATGCGAAACCGATAGCGTCTTGTTTCCGCTTTTTCTTTGACGGCGGAGAGGAGGCAGGGCGAGGTGCAGTGACTGCAAGAGTGAGTGGAGTCGAAGCAGCCGGATTTCGCACGAACCGTGGATTCGGCGGGACGCACCCTCACTTCTCTTTCAAAGGTTCCTTCTTTTGCCTCAACGGTGACGCCGCTGTAGTTTCCGACGTGTTCGTGTCCTCCACTCAGTCGGTTGAAGATGGACGTTTTTCCACAGTTTGGATTTCCCACCAGTGCGATGGTGATGGTGCGACGTCGGTCTGCGGCAAGTTTTCGCATTTTCCCTTCAAGTTCGGGAGAAGTTTCTTCATCGTTTTCCGGGCTGTCGTTTTCAGCGGGGGAGGGGAGTCCTGTGTCGAGCGGTGAGAGCATCTCGCGTTCTTTTTTCACCTCTTCCTCGGAGATGATTTCCACGAGACGTGCTTCGGAGCGTCGGAGGGAGAGTCGGTAGCCCATAATTTCATATTCCACGGGGTCGCGCAGCGGAGCACCGCGCACGACTCTTACGGTTTTGCCACGCACGAATCCCATTTCAATGAGTCGTTTGCGAATGCCGCCGTGCCCCGCCACCTTGACGATGACACCTCTTTGACCGCTCTGTAAGTCTGATAGATTCATAGTAAAAAAGTTTTTTCCTTTTACCCCTTTTCTTCTCTTTTCCCTTCCTTCATTGCCCTTTCTTCATTGTCCTTCCTTCTTTGCCCTTTCTCAATCAAAGCGAATGGTTTTGGCAGGTTGCACGACTGACACGATGAAAGCGGGAAGGACAAGGGTGAGAAGCGTGATGAGCAGGGTGGCAAGGTTGATGCCGATGAGCCACGCGGGGTCGTAGGCAAGTGGCACGGCATCCACATAGTAGGTTGCCGGGTCAAGACGCACCAGATGGAACTGACTTTGCAGCAGTGCCAGCAGGAAGGCAAACACGTTGCCAATGACCATGCCTCGGACAAGGATGTGCCCGGCATAGACAAGGAAGATGCGGCGGATGCGGCGGTTTGACGCGCCGAGTGCTTTCAGCACGCCAATCGTGGTGGTGCGTTCCAAAATGAGAATGAGCAGACCGCTGATCATCGTGACCCCTGCCACGCAGAGCATGATGACGAGAATCACCATCACGTTCAAGTCCAGCAGTTCCAGCCACGACAAGACCGGTCTTGTTCGCGGATTGTCGCGGATGGACATGACGGAAAGATTGGTGATTTGGTGTGAGTTTTTGTAGGCAGTCACCGCATCGCCGAGTTTTGCGGTGCGTTCTTCCAAATCGTCAAAATTCTGCAATTTGACTTCAAGGAGGCTGCACTGTTCTTCTCCCCAGTCGTTGAGTTGGTTGATGGTTTGGAGGTCAGTCCAAACGAAGTTTTTATCAAACTGTTGCAGGTGTGTCTCATAGATTCCCGCAATCTCAAATCGTCTTTGCTTGATGGTGTTCGTGAAGAAATAGACATAGACTTTGTCGCCCACCTTCAAGTGTAGCATCTCAGCGATTTGGCGTGAGAGCACGATTTGGTTGATGGCATCAGCGTTGCTTCCGAAGTCCGGAAACTTTCCTTCCACCATGCAGGAGCGAATGAATTTTTTGTCATATTCCTTTCCAATTCCTTTCAGCATGATGCCCGAGAAGTCGTCGTGGGTTTTCATCACCCCAATCTTGACCGAGACACGCTGCACGGTTTCGGCTTGGGTGGTTTTCTTCACCACGTCCATGAGCGCGGCATCGGCAGTGATGGGATGGTTGTCGGCATCGGTCTGACTGTTGAGGTCAAGCACTTCGATGTGAGAGGCAAAGCCTGCGAGTTTTGCCGCCACTTCTCCTTGGAATCCTTTCACGAGGCAGACCGAGAGAATCATGACGGCAAGCCCGACAGCCACACCTGCCGTGGCGATGTGTACGGCGGGCATGGATGCCTTCCCCTTTTGGGACGAGGAAGAACTGTAGAAGCGACGAGCAATGAAAAAGGAAAACACGAGAGAAAGAGTCGGGGAGGAGATTAGGAGGCAGACAACGTGTTGCCGGGATACGCTTCAAGTGCTTTTTGGAGCACGATGAGGGCTCGGCGCAGGTCTTCTTGCTTCAAGACGTAGGCGATGCGCACCTGATTTTGTCCGGCGCCGGGGGTGGTGTAGAAACCGGCGGCGGGAGCCATCATGACGGTTTCGCCCTCATAGTTAAACTCGTTCAGACACCAGGCGCAGAATTTCTCTGCATCGTCCACGGGCAGTTTTGCCACGGTGTAGAATGCGCCCATGGGAATCGGGGAATAGACGCCGGGGATGCGGTTCAGCCCGTCGATGAGACACTTGCGTCGTTCGACATATTCGTCATAAACCTCCCGAGCATACTCTTCTCCTTCATCAAGAGAAGCCTCTGCCACGAGTTGTCCCAAGAGTGGGGGACTGAGGCGCGCCTGACAGAACTTCATGACTGCTTTGCGAACTTCCGCATTCTTGGTGATGAGCGCACCGATGCGAATGCCGCATTCACTGTAGCGCTTGGAGACCGAGTCAATCAGGACAACGTTTTGGTCGATGCCTTCAAGGTGGCAGGCGGAAATATAGGGTGAGCCCGTGTAGATGAACTCGCGATAGACCTCGTCGGAGAAGAGATAGAGGTCATATTTCTTCACAAGGTCGCGAATTTGGTTCATTTCGCGGCGTGTGTAGAGATAGCCCGTGGGGTTATTGGGGTTACAGATGAGGATGGCGCGTGTGTTTTCGTTGATGAGCGCCTCAAACTGTTCAACTTTGGGGAGAGAGAATCCCTCTTCGATGGTGGTGGCGATGGTTCGGATGCGGGCACCGGCAGAGATGGCAAACGCCATGTAGTTGGCGTAGGCAGGCTCAGGCACAATGATTTCATCGCCGGGATTCAAACAGGACATGAAGGCAAAGAGCACGGCTTCCGAACCGCCGGAAGTGATGATGATGTCGTCCGCGTCAAGGTGGATGTCATATTTTTCATAGTAGTGCGTGAGTTTCTCACGATAACTTCTGAACCCCTGGCTGGGACTGTACTCCAATACTTTCCTGTCGAGGTGTTGGAGGATGTCCAGTCCTGCTTGCGGTGTTGGGAGGTCCGGCTGACCGATGTTCAAATGATAGACGTGGATTCCTCTCTCTTTGGCTGCCGTAGCGAGCGGAGCCAACTTTCTGATGGGTGACTCCGGCATGATGCAGGCACGTGTGGATATTTTGGGCATTGTTCGCGAAACGGTTTTAGAGTGTCGAACTTAAGGTTTGAATGTCGCCGCGCCACCAACTGCAAAGCGCGGAAAAGAAGTGCGCAGAGAAAAGTGATGACGCAAAGATATGATGTGCAAAAGTACAATAAAGAAATAAATAAGTGCATCGTGAACGCCATTCTCTTCTTTTCTCGCGGTGATTTCGGGCATTTTGCGCCTTTCTGTTTTGCGTTTTCTGCGTTTTTTGCGAATATTGCATGAGTTTTTGCGCGCTGCCCGGCACGCCCCCATACTCCGATATACATTATTATTATATGACAGAAAAAGAAAGAATCCTTCAACTTCGCGAACTGCTTCATCGCTACAACCGCGCTTACTACGTCGATAGCACGTCGTTGATTTCGGACTTTGAGTTTGACGCTCTGATGCACGAACTTGAGGCGCTCGAAGCAGCCCACCCGGAAATGGCGGATCCGAACTCACCCACGCAGCGTGTCGGAAGCGACCTCAACACCAACGAGTTCCAAACCGTGGTTCACGCCGTACCGATGCTCTCACTCGGCAACACCTATTCTCCCGAAGAGGTCACCGCCTTCTGTGGTCGTGTCGAAGAGGGGCTTGGAAGAAAAGACGTGGACATTTGCTGTGAGTTGAAGTTTGACGGATTGAGCATTTCTTTGGTCTATGAGCATGGCAATCTCGTTCGCGCCGTGACTCGTGGCGACGGCACGCAGGGGGACGACGTGACCAACAATGTCAGAGTCATTAAATCTGTCCCGCTCGCCATTCCCGCCGATGCCGGTTGTCCCGAACATTTTGAAATTCGAGGTGAGGTCTTGATGCCCTGGAGCAGTTTCCACGCTTTGAACGAGGAACGAGAGATTGCCGGCGAACCGCCCTTCGCCAATCCTCGCAACGCAGCCTCCGGCACACTGAAAAGCAAATCTTCTGCAGTCGTGGAACGCCGAAAGTTGGATGCCTATTTCTATCAACTGATTTGCGACGAGATTGACGTGGCAACCCATCACGAGCAACTCTTGCTGGCAAAGAAATGGGGATTCAAAGTCTCTGAACACATAGAGGTGGTGCACAGTGCCGAAGAGGTGCAGGAATATATAACCCGTTGGGACACAGCACGGCGCGACCTGCCCGTTGCCACTGACGGCGTCGTGCTGAAGGTGGACAACCTCGCCTTCCGCCAAGCCTTGGGAATGACTTCCAAATCACCGCGCTGGGCAATTGCCTATAAATACAAGGCAGACCGTGCTCGCACGCTTCTTCGCGCCGTGACCTACCAGGTCGGTCGCACCGGAGTCGTGACCCCCGTGGCGAACATGGACCCCGTGCTGCTGGCTGGCACCATCGTGAAGCGTGCCTCGCTCCACAATGAGGACATGATTGAGAAACTGGACCTTCACATTGGTGATTTCGTCTTTGTGGAAAAGGCGGGAGAAATCATTCCGCAGATTGTGGGCGTGGATTTGGAGCACCGTGCGGCAGCGCCGGAGGAAATTGGCGAGAAGGTTCGCTTCGCCACCGTCTGTCCCGTTTGCCACACACCGCTGACACGCTATGAAGGAGAGGCGGGGACCTATTGCCCGGCAGAGTATGGCTGTGCTCCGCAAATGAAAGGGAAGATTGAGCATTTCGTGAGCCGCGACGCCATGGGCATCAACTCCATTGGTCCGAAAACGATTGATGTGCTCTACGACTCCGGGCGCATCCGTGACATTGCAGACCTCTTTGACCTCAGAATCTCAGACCTTTGCGGTGCCGACGGAAGTCGCGAGCGTTCAGCGATGAACATGTTGCGCGGCATTGAGGAGAGCAAGCAGAAGCCCTTCCACAAAGTGGTCTTTGCCTTGGGCATCCGCTTCGTGGGAAAAGTGGCAGCGAAGACACTGGCGGAACATTTCAAGTCCATGGATGCGCTTTGCAAAGCCGGAGAGGAAGAACTGCAAGCCATTCCGGGCATCGGTCCGGTCATTGGGAAGAGCGTTGTGAACTATTTCCGCGATGAGCACAACCGCAAACTTGTGGAGCGTCTCACTGCCGCGGGACTCCAAATGCAGCAGGAAGAAAAAGGCGCGGAATCCGGTGCGCCACAAGTGCTGGCGGGACTGCGCATCGTCATCAGCGGCACGTTTGAGAAACACTCTCGCGAGGAATACAAAGCACTCATTGAACGCTGCGGCGGAAAGAATCAGTCGAGCATCTCCTCCCAGACTTCCTTCATCCTGGCGGGAGAAGGCATGGGACCTTCCAAACGCGTCAAGGCGGAAAAACTCGGCATTGAAATCCTCTCCGAAGCCGACTTCCTCGAACGCTACGGGCTTTGAGAATCACCTCGGATGCTTTCTCCTTTTTATGATCCCTTTTTGACCGCGCCCTCGGCGCCATTTCCATGAAACCATTAGCAGAAAGACTTCGTCCCATCACTTTGGACGACTACATCGGACAAAAACACCTTGTCGGCGAGGGCGGCATCCTGCGTCGCATGCTTGACGGGGGACGCATCTCCTCCTTCATCCTTTGGGGACCGCCGGGGGTGGGGAAGACCACGCTCGCCAAAATCATTGCCCACATCAGCAACCTCCCCTTCTTCACCCTCTCTGCCGTTCACAGCGGAGTGAAGGACGTGCGTGAAGTCATTGAGCGCGCCAAGAGTCAGCCGCTCTTTCAAACCGGGACGCCGATTCTTTTCATCGATGAAATCCACCGCTTCTCCAAGTCGCAGCAGGATTCGCTGCTCGCCGCCGTGGAGACCGGCGTCATCACCCTCATCGGAGCCACCACCGAGAACCCATCGTTTGAAGTCATTCGTCCGCTTCTCTCACGCTGCCAAGTCTTCACGCTCCACGCTTTGGGCAAAGAAGATTTGCTCGCACTCTGCCACCGCGCGCTGACCGAAGACCTTGTTTTGAAGGAAAAGAAGATAGAAATCCGTGAGCACGAAGCACTTTTGCGTTTCAGTGGAGGCGATGCGCGCAAACTTCTCGGCATTTTGGAGATGATGGTGGAGTCCGCCACCTCTTCTCCCATCATCATTGACAACGAAGGGGTGCGCCGACAGATGCAACTCTCTCCCATGGCTTATGACAAAGACGGTGAGATGCACTATGACATCATCTCTGCCTTCATCAAGAGCATTCGCGGCAGTTCTCCCGACGCCGCGCTCTATTGGCTTGCCCGCATGATTGAAGGAGGAGAAGACCCATGCTTCATTGCCCGCCGCCTGGTGATTTCCGCAGCCGAGGACATCGGCTTGGCAAATCCCAACGCTCTGCTGCTTGCCAACGCGGCTTTTGAGGCAGTGCGAAACATCGGCATGCCGGAAGGGCGCATCCCGCTTGCCCAGGCAACGGTCTATCTTGCCAACTCTCCCAAAAGCAACTCGGCTTATCTCGGCGTGGACGCCGCACTTGCGCTGGTTCGGAAAACCGGCAATCTCCCCGTGCCGCTCCACCTCCGAAACGCACCGACCCAACTGATGAAAGAACTGGGCTATCACGACGGCTATCTCTATCCGCACGACTATCCCAACCATTTCACGGAACAGCAATACATGCCGGACGAACTTCTTCACACGCAACTCTACCATCCCTGCGACAACGCCGCAGAAACCAAAACCCGCACCTATTGGGACGAGGTGAAAAAAGGTGGATGAACCTCCGTTTTCCGCTTTCTTGTGCGCAAAATGCAAGAAAAAAGCAGAAAAACTTGGCAGTTCCGCCGTGAATGCCTACTTTTGCAGTCGCAAACGAAAAACAAACCCTGTTTTCGCACGCAACATTTGGCTCGTTAGCTCAACTGAATAGAGCATCTGACTACGGATCAGAAGGTTATAGGTTTGAATCCTATACGA
>NZ_JADYUH010000048.1 GCF_021531665.1 Prevotellamassilia timonensis | reverse complement strand
AGCCGAGCCCTACTAATTGCCCAAAACTTGCATCACAGCCACGCCCGCAGGTGCGGTGCCTGCTGGAAGCTAAGACATGCTCTCTAGAGTGTAAATGCCAATCATTTCTTAGTTCGTTAGAGCGCGTTGATGTGTGTAGAATATGCCAAGAACTTCAAAAGACAATGGCGGTTATAGCCACGGGGCACACCTCTTCCCATTCCGAACAGAGCAGTTAAGCCCGTGCGCGCCGATGGTACTGCATGAGAGTGTGGGAGAGTAGGTCGCCGCCAGCTTATAGGACAGCCTCCGATGAACCAGTTTCGTCGGAGGTTGTTTCCATCTTGTGCTTTTCGCTTGCGGATTTTCGCCGAGTTTTTTCGCAAGTTTTGAAAAGTTCGCAGATTGCGCTGCGAATTTTTCGCGGAGTTTTGAAAAGCTCGCGGATTTCGCGGCGAGTATTTAGCGGAGTTTTGAAAGGCTCGCAGATTTCGCAGATTTCGCAGATTTTGAAAAAGTCACAAAACGGGATGAACCTTTTTGTGACTGTTTATCGGGTAGCAGTAATCTAATAGTATGTAAACACAGGAGCAAAACCTGCGAGTGCTTTATCTGACTTCAATTTGTGAGCTCCCTGCGCCACCGGGTCTGGGGACGAGACGGATTTGGGGAGCGATTTGCTGACGAATCTGCTCTGTGTGACTGATGACGCCCACTTTTCGTCCCTGCGTGGTTTCAAGGTTCGAGAGCGTTGTCATGACAAGTTCAAGCGATTCGCGGTCCAAATTGCCGAAGCCTTCGTCAATGAAAAGGGAGCCGATGTGGAACGTGCCTGCCGAGAGCGATGCAAGTGCCAAAGCTAATGCCAGACTGACCACAAAGGTTTCGCCGCCTGAGAGCGAAGAAACGTGGCGATGCGTGTCAAGCATGTAGCGGTCAATGACCTCCAGTAAAAGTGTGCCGGGGCGATTGTAGAGTTCGTAGCGCGGAGCCAACGTTTCAAGGTGTCGGTTGGCGTGCATGACGAGGCGGTGGAAGGTGTGACTCTGAGCCAGTGTACGTAGTTTCTTCCCGTCTGCACTACCAAAGAGCGTGTTCAGACGTTCCCATTCGTGAGCGTTTTCTTCCGCTTTCTTCAACTCTCCTTCCATCTTCTCCGCCCGTTCTACGCAGGTTCGATGAAGCATGAGTCGGTTGCGACATGCTGCGAGTTGTGTTTCGGTCAGTGCTGACTCTTCGCGTGTTTTCTTCAGTTCTGCCTCCAAGGACGAAGCGGTGGAGCGGAAGGCTTCATCAAGGTGGTGAGGCATGGTTTCGAAGGGACAAACGTTTTCTGCTTGTAGGTCGCTGAGCATTTTGCGAGAGCGCGCCAGGCGACTTTCCGCCAGCAGTTTCTCTTCACGCAGTTTTTTCAGTTCGTTTCTCAACACTTTCCAGTCTCGAGAGTCGGTGAAGAGGTTGTCCAGTTCGGAGAACGAGAGAGGCGTGTGGTCGCCGTTGAAACGCAGGATGAGCGTGTCAAGTTCTCGGCGCAGTTGTTGCAATCGTTCTCGCGCATCGGAGTGGGCAGTGCGGAGATTCTCGCATCGTCCTGCCCAAAGGTCTTTGGAAGTCTGCGCTTTTTCGCATTCTGTGGCAGCGTGATGCTCTTCGGTGCGTGCATTTTCGATGGCTGCGGTGAGTCGTGTGGCTTCTGACTGCGGGTTTCCGTCGCCGAAGAGATGTTGCAACTCTTCTTCCTTCCGATGTATTTCTTCGCGAACTCCATCACGACTTTCGCGACAAGCAGTGACATGACTTTCTTCTTCCGTCACGCCTTGGCGAATGTTTTTTATTTCTTCACTGAGAATCGTTTCTGAGCGTACAGCTTCGTCAATGGCTGCGCAAGTGTGCATCCAGTCTTCGTGGAGACGTGTGAGGCGTAGTCGCAGGCCGTCCGCATTGTTTTTCCATTCCGTGAACCAGCCGGAGAGCGTAATCATCTCGTCAAGGTCAGTGTAGAGTTGTGAGCAGGAGCGGTCGGAAATGTGGATGATTTGCTGAAGGTCCTCAAGTGATGCCTTGGCGATTTTGTCTTCCGTGCGAAGTTTGCTCAGCAGTGTGTCTTCGCGGTCCATGACGTCATCCAGTGATGCAATCTGTTCGTTCAGTCCGTTGATTTGTTGCTGGTGGAAGTTGAAGGTCTCCAGTTCACGTGCTGCCTCTTCCGACTCGCGAGAAATGCTAGCCAAGAGGAGTTCTATGGTCATGCGACGTGCGTCGCGGTTCACGGTGGGCGAACAGTCTGCGAATGACGGGTCAAGGTGGATGCAGTCCTGCCATTCCGCCACATCAGCCTCCTGCCGGCGCTTCAGTTCTTCCCAAGCACGGTGTTCGCTCTCCAGGCGGGCACGAGATGCGGCAATGTCTTCGCCCGCTGCAGCGAGGTCGGCACGCTGCTTTTCCACCTTCTCCCGCATGGTCTCATAGTCCTTGGACAGGTTGTTCAAGAGTTCGCCCAGATGCTGTTCGGTTTCGGTGTGGTAGGGGTGGTGCGTGCCGCCGCAGACGGGGCATGCTGTTCCTTCCTTCAGTTGTCGGCGAAGGCGCACGATGTTCTCCGAACTGCTGAGCGTGTAGGCGGTGGAGATATGGGAGAATGCTTCCTCTCCCGCCTTCAGTTCCAAGGTCAGCCTGTCGCGTCGCTGCAGGTGGCGAGTCAGTTCGTTCTCTTCGCGTTTGCAGAGCGCCTGCTTCTCGTCAAGGGCAGCATAGCCCTCCGAAATATGTTTCCAAATGACAGCGGCGCGTTTCAGTGCATCCAATTTGTTCTTCCCCGAGGCGGCGCGCTGCTGAAGTTGTGCTGAGTCTCGTCCACTGTTGCTTTGACGATGGATGAGGAGTTCGCTTTTCAGTGCATTCAACCGTCCTTCGTTTTCGTGACGAGTCTTCTCTGCCTTTTCAATGCGTTCTTTGAGGTCTTGTCGGCGGCGTTGGAGTTCCGCTTGCTTTTTGTGGCTCTCCGCATTGCGCATGCTTTCCGAGTAGAGCAGCGAGAGTTTGTCCTTGATGAGGTCAAACTTCTCGTACATCAGTCGGTGCACGGAAAGCGATTGTTTGTGGAGTTTCCGATTCTCCATTTCCTTCCTCACGGTCTCCAACTGCTCTGTTTTTGCAGCGAGCGCGTTGTGACGTTTTTCAAGATTTGCTTTCGCCGCCGTGAGTTGTGTTTCCGCTTTTTCGAGTTGGGTGCGTGCGGCAGAAATCTCACCTGTCAGTGTGTGTCCTCTGTCAATGGCAGGTTGTCGGATTTGCAGTTGTCGTTCTGCATCAGTGGTTCGTTCGTGGAGTACGTCACGCCGCGTTGCCAGTGTCTTTAAATTTTGTTCTGCCAACACCAGCTGCTTGGTGGCGTCCGTTTCTTTCTCTTTGAAGGATTGGATGTCCTTTTGACGCATGGTGATTTCGCGATAGAGTGGTTGCATGTCAGCCACTGCATCGTAGCGTTCCAACTCGAGTTCCTCTTTCCGTCGTGCCACACAGGCTTTGGTGGCTTCCGCGTATTGAGTTTCGTGTTGCGTCACCATCGCTGCCGTTTCTTGGAAGCGATTCATCCAGTCTGTCTGTCGCTCCAGAAGTGTCTGTCGTTCGCGGCTCATTTCAAGGCGGGAAGAAAGCAGTCGTTCGCGCTCCTCTTCTTCTTGCAGTTGCAGCGGTTCCATTCGGTCGTGGAGCACGCCTCGGCGTTCGCTTTCCAGTCGTGCCAGTTCCTCCGCTGCATCGCGATTCCCTTCAAAGATGTGACGTCCGATGGCACCATAGAGTTCCGTGCCTGTCAGTTTTTCCAAAAGCACCGCTTTGTCCGCTTGCTTCGCTCGGAGGAAGTTGGCAAAACTGTTCTGCGCCAAGAGGACGGTGCGTGTGAACTGCGCATAGTTCAATCCCACCGCCCGTTCAACTGCTTCCGCGAGGTCACACTTGTCAAACTGCTCTTTTCGCGGTGCGAGCATGGTCAGCGTTCTTTTTGGGGAGGAGAACTTACCGCCCGAAGTCACTTTGACGCTCCAAGTGGCCTCGTAGCGCTCTCCGCGTTCGTTGGAAAAGACCACTGCACAGCTTCCACTCTTGCGTCCACGACGTAGCAAGTTACAGACATTGCCTGCCTGCAGCGCCGGCGTGTCGGCAGCATCGGACGAGGCGTCAACCTTTCCGCTTCGTTCGGTTCCTTCAAAGCGTGGTGCTTTGTTGTAGAGCGCGAGGCAGATGGCGTCAAGAATGGTGGATTTTCCCGAACCGGTGTCGCCGGTGATGGCAAAGAGTGCTGCCGAGCGCAGTGGCTCCGCTGTGAAATCAATGACCTGCTCGCCTTCAATGGCGGTTAGGTTGTTCAGCGTGATTTTTTCTATGTTCATTTAGAAGGTCTAAAAGGGTCAAGAGGTCTAAAAGGTCAAAAGGGACGGCGTGATGTCCGTTCATCCGTCCACTCCGCCAATTTCATGGTCAAAAAAGGTGAGCGTTTTTTCAAGGCGTTTCGTCGTCTTCGCTTCCTTCTTCGCCTTGTTCCTGCAGTGCTCGTTCTGTGGCTTGAAGGAAACGGTCTTTCAAGGGTGTAGGCATGGTCTCGTCATAGCGTTCGGAGTAGATTCGCTGCGCCAAATCCAAAGGCGTGGTTTCTTCAATGACGAGCCCACGAACATCATCGTTGGCTGTCTTTTTTTCGTTGGGAAGGCGGCGAAGCACCCGACAAAAGCGCACGTCTTTCTCTTCCAACGCCGCCAGCAGGTCGTGCATCAACCAAGGTTCTGGTTGTTCTTCCCGTATTTTCAACTCAACGTATGGAGCAGCGTCGGAGCAGACTCCGTCACGTCGGGCGGGGAGTTTCTCAATGGCACTGAACACCTCATCCACCGAAGCAGCGTCTCCACTCTCGGGAATGGAGATAAGGGTGCGAAGCGGGGAATATGGGATATGTTCCACTTGGACTTCGCCATCGGCATCAATTTCCACCCAGTTCACTCCGCGCCGATAGTGCAATTCAGAGAAAGAGAGCGGTAGCGGGCTTCCCGAATAGCAAACCATCGTCTCGCCGCCCACGGTTTGCGGTTTGTGAATATGTCCCAGTGCAGCATAACTCACCTGCTTCCCCACCACATTGACATTGACCGCCTCTTGTCCTCCAATGACGATTCGTTCAGAGTGTTCCACCGCGCAGATTTCCGCCCCAGAGGCATAGAAGTGGGCAGCCACGATGACGGGAAGACCTTTGAAATCGCTCTTGGCTTGTGCCTTAGCCATTCCTTTGAAGAAAAGGCGCAGTGCTTCTTCGGGCGACGTGCCCGGTGGGCAGTCGGTGGTGCGAAGGAAGGGCAGGGTGTGACAGACGCAGACCGCCTCATTGCTGTCAAGGGTGGCGAGAGGTAGCAGGTGCTCGGTGAAGTCGGGCTCGCCATTGTCCTTGCGCCGCACCGTACCTCTCACATAGACATTGTGGCTCTTCAGCAGTGCAGCCGGGGCTTCAAGACGGCTTCCCGAATCGTGATTTCCCGCAATGAGCACAATCTGCAGTCCTTGAACGCGAGAGGTGGCTTCAAGGAGGAAGTCGTAGAGCATGGCTTCTGCGCGGGCAGAGGGATTAGGGGTGTCAAAAATATCTCCGGCAACAATCAACGCATCGGGGCGCCGGGTGGAGATGAGGTCAAGCAGATGCTTCAGAAAATGATGATGTTCCTCCGAGCGGTCGTGTCCGTGGAACGTGTTTCCAAGATGCCAGTCTGCTGTGTGTATGAATTTCATTGGCGAATTTCTTTGTTTCTTTTGCTCAGATGGAAGGCAAAGTTACAGATTCGGTGGCTATAATGAATAAATATGTCATAAAGAAAAATGCACAACGACCGTAATTTCGTACTTTTGCAAGCCAAGGATTCCGAACCGGAGTCAAAACATAAGCTTTCAAAAAAGACTGACACTATGAAAGAAAGTTGGAAAAGCAAAGGGTACGCGGACGAGCCGGTGCCCGAAGGAGTGAATCTGAAAGAAGCCATCCGTGAGCTTTGCAAAGAAAAGAATGCCATCATTTTGGCACACTACTATACCGAGGGCGACGTGCAAGACGTGGCGGACTTCGTGGGCGACAGCCTCGGACTGGCGCGACAGGCAGCCAAGACCGATGCCCGCCTCATCGTCATGTGTGGTGTCCACTTCATGGGCGAGACGAACGCCATCCTTTGTCCTGGCAAGAAAGTGGTGGTGCCTGACTTGAATGCCACCTGCTCGCTCGCCGAAAGTTGTCCCGCTGATGCGTTCAAAAAGTTCGTGGAAGCACACCCGGGTCACACCGTCGTGTCCTACGTCAACACTTCGGCTGCCGTCAAGGCACTGACCGATGTGGTTGTCACCTCCGGCAATGCGCGGCGCATCATTGAATCGCTGCCCAAGGACGAGAAGATAATCTTCGGTCCGGACCGCAACCTGGGAAACTATCTGAACTCCGTTTGCGGCAGAAACATGGTGCTTTGGGACGGTGCCTGCCATGTTCACGAACGCTTCTCCGTTGAGAAGTTGGTGGAACTGAAGCGCAGTCACCCTGATGCCAAAGTGTTGGTGCATCCCGAGTGTCGCGGTGCTGTTGTGAAACTCGCCGATGTGGTCGGTTCCACCGCCGCTTTGCTGGACTATGCTTGTCAGTCTCCTTCCTCCACCTTCTTGGTGGTGACCGAGAGCGGCATTCTCCATGAGATGCAGAAGCGCTGTCCGGACAAAACGTTCATTCCCGTGCCTCCCGATGATGCCGGCTGTGCCTGCAACGAGTGTCAATACATGCGCCTCTGCACCCTCCCGAAAGTCTATAACGCATTAAAATATGAGTGGCCCGAAATCACCGTGGATGAGGACGTGGCTCGCGAAGCCGTGAAACCCATCGAACGAATGCTGTCACTCAGTTGATTCCCTCAAGAACATGTCAGAAAGAATAAGTGCTCGCGTGAACAGTTTGCGCGAATGGATGCGTCGGCAGACGCCCCAAATTGATGCCTATGTCATTCCGACTGCTGATGCTCACGGCAGTGAGTACATTGCTGCCCATTGGCAGAGTCGCGAATGGCTGACCGGTTTCACCGGCAGTGCCGGACTTGCGGTGGTGACGCAGACCGAAGCCGCGCTTTGGACCGACTCGCGCTATTGGCTGCAAGCGGAAGAAGAACTGCGCGACACTCCCTTCCGACTGATGCGCGATGGCGATGCCGGCGTGCCCTCTCCCGTCGAATGGCTGTGCGAGCAGGTCTCCGAGCGTCCTTACCGTGTGGCGGCTCCTGCCGACGTGCTCTCCCAAGCTGAGGCAGAGGAACTTCGCCAGAGCGGTTTGGAACTCTGCCTGACGCTCCCCGATGCGTTTGATGCCATTTGGGAAGACCGTCCTGCTTTGCCCGCTGAAACGATTGACATTCAACTTCTGCAGTGGGCAGGCGTTTCCGTGAAGGACAAGCTGGCACAGGCGGCGACTTTGCTGAGAGAGAAAGTGGGCACGGAGAAAGACTATCTCATCCACGACCTCTCCGACATCGCCTGGTTGCTGAATTTGCGAGGACGCGACATTCCTTATAATCCCGTTTTCGTCGCCTTCCTCCTCTTTCTCAACCGCGACAACCGTTTTGTTCTCTTCACTCACGGCGAGACACTGACCGAGGCTGCCCGAGAACAACTCCAAGAAGCCGGTGTGGAAGTGAAACCCTATGTCACTGCTTCTCAAAACGTCCATGTCGCCACCACTGTCTTCTCCCCTTCTGCCACCTTTGCTTTTGATTTGACTCGTGCTGCCGGTTTCGTCGCCTCACCGTTTGAGAGGCTGCGTGCCGTGAAGAACGATGCAGAACGCGATGGCTTCCGTGAAGCCATGTTGCGTGATGGTGTGGCTCTTGTGCGTTTTCTCCGTGAGTGGGAAAGTCGCCGTGCTGCCGGCGAGGCGCTATCAGAAATGGACGCTGACCGCATCCTCACCGTCTGCCGCGCCGCACAGCCCGGTTTCGAACAACTCAGTTTCCCCACCATCGCCGGCTACGGTCCACACGGCGCCATCGTACACTATGAAGCCGAGCCCGCCACCGCAGCCACCGTGGAGGCTCGCAGTCTTCTCCTCTTGGACAGCGGTGCCCAGTTTGATTGTGGCACGACTGACATCACCCGCACCCTCTCCTGCGGGGAACTGACACGTGAGGAGCGGGAGGTCTATACGCTTGTGCTCAAAGGTCACCTCGCCCTCGCCGCCCTCTCCTTCCCGGAGGGCACCTGCGGTTTGCAACTTGACCTTGCCGCCCGCAGTCCGCTTTGGAAAGCAGGTCTCGACTTCGGTCACGGCACCGGTCACGGAGTTGGCTCTCACCTCTGTGTTCACGAAGGTCCGCATCAGATTCGCAAGAACCCGCGAGCCTGCACCCAGGTTCCTTTCGTTGAAGGCATGACCATCACCGATGAACCGGGGGTCTATGTGGCAGGAAAGTTTGGCGTTCGCATCGAGAACATCTTGCTCACCGTCTTCGACCGCGAAACCGAATTTGGACGTTTCCTTCGCTTTGAGACGCTGACGCTCTGCCCCTACGACCTCTCTGCGCTTGCTCCGGACTTGCTGACGGTAGAAGAGGTGGCACAGTTGAACGCCTACCATGCTCGTGTTCGCTCTCTCCTGCTGCCGCGTCTCACCGACGAAGCAGACCGCGACTGGCTCGTTCGTGCCACACAACCCCTCGTCCCATAATCCCAAGAAAATCTATTTGACTATATTCCTTTATATATATGGAAACAACCAGACAACAGAAAATCTCTCGTCTCATTCAGAAAGAACTGAGCGACATGTTTCAGAAAGAAACTCAGTCCTTCCGCGGCGTGTTGGTCTCCGTTAGTGCCGTGCGCATCAGCCCCGATCTCAGCGTTGCCCGTGGCTATCTGAGCATCTTCCCCTCCGAGCGCGCCGAAGAGATTCTGAAGAACATCAACACCAACGCCCGCACCCTGCGCTTTGAACTCGGCAAACGCGTGCGCCACCAGTTGCGCATCATTCCCGAGTTGAAGTTTTTCATTGACGATACGTTGGACTATCTCGACCACATCGACGCTCTCCTCGCGGAAGGTGGCTCCTCTGAGAAGAGCCCTGCCGCACCGACGGAGGAATAAACTTTTGGATTCTTATGGCTCACGGTGCTCTCCCCTTCTTTGTGGCGCGTCGCTATCTGTTTTCCCGCAAGCGAATCAGTGCCATCAATCTCGTCTCCGCCATTTCCGTGGTCGGAGTCGCCTTCGGCACGGCAGCCCTTCTCTGCACCCTTTCCGTCTTCAACGGTTTCCACGATTTGATTGGCAGCCTCTACACCGCCTTCGACCCGGAAGTGAAGATTGTGGCAGCGAAGGGCAAGTCTTTTGCCGCCGATGACCCCGCCTTGGAGGCTGTGCGACGACTGCCGGAGGTGGAAGCTGCCTCCGCGAGCTACACTGACAATGCGCTCATCCTCTTCCGCGGCAATCCACAGGTCATTACGCTCAAAGGCGTGGACGACCACTTTGAGCGAGTCACCGGCATTCGCTCCATTCTCTATCCCGAAAATGGGACTTATCAACTTGAGAGCGCAGGGTTGAGCTACGGCATTCCCGGCATCGGACTGGCTTCCATGATGGGTTCTGTGGATTATGGCTCCATCCAAATCTGCGCTCCGACTCGGGGAGAGCGCATCAACCTCGCCAATCCCGCCGCGAGTTTCAATGCCGAGGACCTATACTCCTCCGGCGTTTGCTTTGCTGTCAGTCAGAAGCAGTATGACGAGGCTTACATGATTGCGCCACTTGCCTTCGCCCAGCGTCTCTTTGAACACGAAGGCACATTGACCTCACTGGAACTTAAACTCAAACCCTCTGCCGACCCCGAACAGGCGCTACGGCGCATCCGTCAAACGCTCGGTTCCGGCTTCAAAGCGTTGAACCGCGCCGAGCAGCAGGAAGACACTTTCAACGTCATGAACATCGAGAAGACGATGGCATATTTCTTTCTCACGTTCATCCTCCTCGTTGCTTGCTTCAACATTGTCGGCACGGTCTCGATGTTGATGATTGACAAGCGCGCCGATGTCGTCACACTGCGCAGCCTCGGTGCGGACGAAGGTTTGATTTTCCGCATTTTCCTCTGTGAGGGAAGCATGATTTCCTTCCTCGGTGCTGTCGCCGGCACCCTGCTCGGCTTGCTGATTTGCTATCTCCAGCAAACCTTCGGGCTTCTCAGCCTCGGCGGCTCTTCGGGCAACTTCATCATCGACGCCTATCCCGTCAGCATCCACCCCTCCGACGTGGTCATTGTCTTCTTCACCGTCTTGATTGTCGGCTTCCTCGCCGTGCTCTATCCTGTGAAATATCTCACCCGCCGCTTTCTCTGACCCGCGGCGGGTTGTTTGGATTCTTGCGAGGGAGTGTACATCATGGTATAGCCGCCGCGCTATTTTCGGACATTCTTAAAGACCATTTTATGGGGCGTTCTAAAAATTAGGTTGAGTTGATTTTTGATTTCTTAGAGATGAACTTTTGTCAGTTGAGGAAGGAGCATAGCGGGCTATGTGACTGACGAAACTTACAAAAGGGCGCGCTAAGAAACGAAAAGCAACCAAAACGTAAGTACTTTCTTTTGAACGTTCCTTATCCCGTAATTTATAGAACACCCCTTATGCGAACCGTCATGATTGTCGGCGCGAGTTCCGGTTTGGGACGTGCGCTTGCCGAACACTATTTGCGCCAAGGACATCGCGTGGCTTTGGCAGCCCGTCGCACGGAACTTTTGGAAGAACTCGCTCGTGCCGTGCCCTCTGCCGTTCCTCCCGTAGTGGAGCGCCTGGACGTTTGTGAACCGTCTGAGGCTGTTGCCGCACTGAAACGCATGGCGGATGCCCTTGGCGGACACATAGACCTTTATCTCCACTGCTCCGGCATCGGTCGCATGACGCCCGAGATTCGTTTTGAGGACGAATTACCGATGCTCTCCACAAACGTCACCGGTTGGACAGCCTGCGTGGATTGGGCATTCCGTCATTTTTTGCGTCAAGGCAGTGGCACTTTGGCAGCCATCACCTCCTTTGCTGCCAACCGCGGTCTTGGTCCTGCGCCGGCTTATTCTGCCTCCAAGGCGTTTCAGGCGCACTATCTTGAAGCCCTGCGTCAGCACGCTGCCGTCCACGGTGCAAAGGAGGTGCGCATCGTTGATTTGCGTCCGGGCTTTGTGGACACTCCCCTGCTTGCCCATCCCGAACGTCTCTTCTGGGTGCTTTCCGTGGAGAAAGCCGTGTGCCACATTGTTCGTGCCGTGGAGGCGGGTTGTCCCGTCTGCACGCTGAGCCGTCGCTGGCGCTGGTTTGCCCCCATGCTTCGCCTCGCCCCGCGCTGGCTGATTGTCCGTGTGCTGAGAAAAGCAAAAACTTGCGCCTGTTGAAAACGAAACTCGGCACCTCCGGCTTTTGTGCCACCCTGCAAATGCAGAATGTGGAGATTGGACATGAACGCCTTTTTCTTTTCTTGGCATTCGAAATGGCTTTGTTTTTGGCTGGTTTGTTCCGAGTTCGCCTCCGCTGCAGTCAATAACCGAGTTTTTTCTCATCTCTCAAAAAAAGAAGTCTTAATTTTGTAACCGATTTCGCGGCTTTTGCGAGCATCTGTTTTGTTTGCAGCGCCGTCATCATTCGTTTCACTGCAACAAAACCTCGTTCGCTCATGAAAATCCCTGTCATCAACGGTTCTCACCACGACCTCCCCGCCTATGCCACGCCGGACAGTGCCGGCATGGACCTTCGCGCCAATCTCGATGCTCCCGTCACCCTTCGTCCGCTGGAACGCAAATTGATTCCGACCGGTCTTCGCATCGCTCTCCCGCAAGGCTTTGAAGCCCAGGTGCGTCCCCGTTCGGGCATGGCGTTGAAATGGGGAATCGGCGTTCTGAACTCGCCGGGCACCATTGATGCTGACTATCGCGGCGAGATTGGTGTCATTCTCGTGAACCTCTCTGCCGAGGACTTTGTCGTGAACGACGGAGACCGCATCGCGCAAATGGTCATTGCCCGCCACGAACGCGCCGAGTGGGAACTCGCCCATGCTTTGGACGAAACAGAACGCGGCGAGGGAGGTTTCGGTCACTCCGGGAAAGAGTGAAAACGGAACGACAGTCTTTATTTATCTATATCGTTTACCTTATACCTTTAGTCTCATTTCATTTTTGACAGACACCGTGTTCTCCCGTCTCCTTCCTTTCTTCCTTTGCCTTGTGGCTGCACTGTGTGTGGGATGCAGTTCCCCGCGTCCGGCTGCCTCCTCCGCCCCTTCCGCGGAGAAGTCCTTGTCGGCTTCGATGGAAAAGAAGGAACGTCCCCGCCGTTTCAACGAACTTTTTCTTGAATCCGTTCGGCAGAAAGAACTGGAACGCATCGACGCCCAGTTCGAACTGCTCGAGGCAGCACTGAAAATCTGCCCCGATGCCCCTGAGGCGCTCTACGAAATGGCTCTCATCAAGCTCACGGGAACCGTCTATTCTGACACCTTGTCAAGGACTGAGGGAGACTCCATGCTTCAACTTGCGGTGAGACTTGAGCCCGAAAACCTTTCCTACAAAAAGACGCTGGGAACCTATCTTGCCAACATGACACGCTTCCGCGAAGCCATTGCTCTCTATGAAGAAATTGCCGACGTGGAAGACGAAGCGGAGAACTTGGGCATGCTCATTTGGCTCTACAAACAAAACGGTGACTACACCGGCGTGATTCGAACCATCGAACGGCTGGAACAGAAGGAGGGAAAGAGTGAGATGCTGAGTCTCGAAAAGTTCCAGACCTACATTGCCATGAACGACAACAGCCGCGCTTTCCAAACCATCGAGGAACTCTGTGCGGAATATCCGCTCGACCTGCGCTACCGCGTGCTGCTTGGTGACCTCTATGACCAACATGGCTTCCACGAAAGAGCACTGGACACCTACCTCGATGTGCTCGCCACAGAACCCGACAACAGTTATGCGCAGATTTCGCTTTTGGCATACTACAAGGCGGCGCAAGCGGATTCTCTCTATCTCAACCTGCTCAAGCGCGTCGTGTTGAATCCACGAACCGAAAGCGACGCACGAGTTGAAGCGCTCCGAACCTACACCATTGACAACATTCAGTCCGGGGGGGACAGCGAGCCCGTTTTGGCGCTCCTTGACTCCGCCATCGCCATGCCGCGACAGGCGGCGGAGGTGGCGAGACTGAAGGTCTATTACTGCATGCAGAAAGCACTTCCCGTAGAGTATTTTTTCGAGGCCCTCCAACAAGACTTAGAACTGGAGCCGGACTACACGCCGACGCGAATGTCCCTTCTGCAAATGCAACTGTCAAATGAGAACCTCCAGGAGGCACTTCAACTCTGCCGTGACGGTTTGCTCTATGAACCCTCGGAGGTGGTTTTCTACTACTACGAAGCCTCCATCCTCTACAGACTCGGCGAAGACGACGAAGCCATCAAAGTCCTGCAGCGCGGCGTGCTCCGAATTGATGACACTGCAGACCCCGAAACGGCATCCGACCTCCACGCGCTGCTGGCTGACATCCTCTGCAGCAAGAAACTCTATGAAGAAGCCTATGCCGCCTACGACCGAGCCATTGAACTCAATCCCAACAACCTGCTCTGTCTGAACAACTACGCCTATTTCCTCTCCCAACAGAACACGCAACTGGAGAAGGCACTGAAGATGAGCAAAAAAACCATTGAAGCGGAGCCCGAAAACGCCACCTATCTTGACACCTACGCTTGGATTCTTTTCGTGTCAAAGAAATATGATGAAGCGAAAACCTTCATCGACCGAACCCTTCAGCATGCTGAACTCAACAGCGAGAACTACACGCTTTTTGACCATGCCGGCGACATCTACTTTCACATTGGGGAACGCACCCAAGCAGTGGATTTCTGGAAGAAAGCGCTTTCCGTCTGCCCCGACGCAGTCGATGCCCGTAAAATCAGACGGAAAATCCGATACAGACGTCCCTAATATTCCTTCCCGAATTGCATGCAAAACTACATTGAAGAGCACTCCACACCACCCGACGAATGGCTCCACGAACTCTGGCGAGCCACTCATCTGCACCTCCTCCGACCCCGCATGGCAAGCGGTCCGGTGCAGGGGCAACTGCTGCGAATGCTGATGCAGATGATACGTCCTCAGACGGTCGTGGAAATAGGCACCTACTCCGGCTATTCCGCCCTGGCGATGGCGTCGGGCATGGAGAAGAACAGCCGACTCATCACGTTCGAGGTGAACGACGAACAGGAGGTGTTCACCCGCCCGTGGCTGGAAAATGCCCCCTACGCTGTGCGCCCCGAAATGTGCATCGGCGACGTCTTCCAACTCCTGCCGCCCATGAACCTCAGCATCGACGTCGCCTTCATCGACGCGGATAAACGCCAATATTCCGACTACTATCATCTCATCCGTCGTTTCACTCATTCCGGCTCCTACATCCTTGCCGACAACACGCTCTGGGACGGTCACGTCATTGAAACTTCCTACGATTGCGACCCGCAAACTCGTGGCATCAAAGCCTTCAACGACCTTGTGGCGGAAGACCCCGACGTCGAACAAGTCATCCTCTCCGAACGTGACGGACTGAGTGTCATTCGGGTGAAATGACGTCCACATGTTTTTCTCTTCGTCATCTGTCTGACGTACTTTTCACCTTCCTTGTTCCCTGTCCCCATGAAACGTCTCTTCTCTCTCTTTCTCTTTGCGTCGCTCCTCCTGCACGCCTCTGGCGAAAAGACCCGTTTCCAAGAGGCGGAGCAACTGCGAAACGCTGCACAATTTCAACTTGAGAGTGGCGATGAAGTGGAGGCGCAGCGGAAAATGCTTCACGCCCTAGACCTCTTCCGAAAACTGAAAAACACGGAGGTGAAGCAGTCGCTCTGCCTCTACTCCCTTTGCATCAGTCATTTCAACCAGCGCAATTTGAAAGCCATGGCGATGCACCTCGCCGAGATGAAAGAACTGGCAGAACGTCATCCCAAGAACAAATATGTGAACTATGACTACCTCTCCGTCCTTGCTGCCTATGAGTGCGCACTCCACGAAGAGCATCCCTCCGACTCGCTTCGCCAATCTTTCATGACCCACTTCAAGCAAGCCATTGTGCGACAGGAGCAAATGACATGGAAAGAAATGACGGAGCATAAGGTGAATCCCATGTACAACTACGTGAACGTCGCCACGCTCTACGACCTCTCCTTTGATCCGCCCCTCATCGACTCCATGCAGTGCTACATTCACAAGGCTTTGGACGTGGACGGCAAGCCCTGGGGCATTCCCTCCGACCACACCGAGGGGCGAATCTCTGCGTTGGATTTGCAGGCTTGGATATATCTCTATCACAAGGACTACGTTCGGGCGGAGAAACAGGAACAGGAGGTGCTGAGGCTGATTGACAGCATCGCCGCCGTCAAAAAGAACACGGTGGTGACGGAGCGAGGCGAGGCTTATGACTTCTTCGTCACGCTCTATGAAGAAATGGGGCAGACCGACAAGGCTCTTCACTTTCAGAAATTGAAAACAGAATGGGTGGCACAACGTTTTCAGATTGAAAAAACACGGGCGATTCAGGAGATTGAAACGCGCCACGAAACCGCTGAAAAGAAAAGGGACATCCGTGAACTCCACCGGAAGAATCAGAACTTACTCGTGCTTTGCGTGGGTTTGTTCATCCTTCTCGTTCTCCTCGTCGTGCTGGTCATCATCGGACGCCGACTCCGCGAGCAGCGGCTTTACACCGAGGCACTGACCTCCGAGGCAAAGGAAGCCTCCGCTCACGCTTCCTTGCAACTCCTCGCTGACACGCTCGGTACGGACAAGGTGAACCTTGCCGAAGCCCACCTTCTCATGCAGAAAGCTGTGAAACCGCTCACCATTGTGGACAAGAAATACCTTCTCTGCTTCCTTCAGGGAGAGGATGTCAAAACCATAGCCGCACGCTTTCATGTCGAACCCGCTTCCGTCTATACCGTGCGCTACCGTATGAAAAAGAAATTCCCCAAAAACGAAAACCTCCCGTTCTGAAAGACGAACAATGATAAAGCAAAAACGGCGGGTTTCTCAAAACGAAACTTCGCAAAAAGCACCGATTTAACACCGTCACCTTGGTGACACCCCGGTGACACCCCGCCACCGTGCGCAAAACGTAAGTTCTGCGACTGTCAAATGATTGTCGAGGAATGAAAAATCGGCGCGCAAGAAAAAGAGTGCTGACAGTCTGTTTGCGCAGACTGTCAGCACTTACTCGATTTGAGGGAGTTTACGCCACTCCGGTGACGACATGTAATGATTCCG
Organism: Prevotellamassilia timonensis; assembly: GCF_021531665.1. Lineage (GTDB taxonomy): Bacteria > Bacteroidota > Bacteroidia > Bacteroidales > Bacteroidaceae > Alloprevotella. The sequence continues at coordinate 5,257 of NZ_JADYUH010000048.1, read as the reverse complement.
GATGGCAAGGAGTCTATCCGACTCGGCTTCCGGGCGCGACCTTTCTGTCAAGCGTGAGGAGAGAAAGAGATTCATCGCTGTCCACCGCGGAGAGAATCATTCCTTGGCTTTCGACGCCGCAGACGGTGCGGGGAGCGAGGTTCGCAATGAAGCAGACCTGTTTGCCGACGAGCGTGGCGGGGTCATAGTGCAAAGCAATTCCGCTCACGATGGTGCGGTTCTCCAATCCGTCGGCAAGTTCAAACTTTAGGAGTTTCTTGCTCTTCTTTACTTTCTCGCAGGAGAGGACGGTGCCGACGCGGATGTCAAGTTTCTCAAAGTCCTCAAAAGGAATGGTCGGCAGCACGGGTTCTGCACGATAGGCGGCAGCCTCGCGTTCCTTCTTCTTGTCCTCCAGTTTCTTCACTTGTGCTTCAACCACAGCATCTTCGATTTTTTCGAAGAGCAGTTCGGGCTTTCCGAGTTGATGTCCGGCGGGCAGGAGGTCTGTGCTGCCAAGACGGTCCCATTGCACTTCGCCGAGTCCGAGCATGTCACGGAGTTTCTGAGAAGAGAAGGGGAGGAAAGGTTCAAAGGCGATGGCGAGGTTGGCGACGAGTTGGAGAGAAAGGTGGAGGATGGTTTTCACGCGCTCCGGGTCAGTTTTGATGACTTTCCAGGGTTCGGAGTCGGCAAGATATTTGTTGCCGATGCGTGCGAGGTTCATCGCCTCTTTCTGTGCGTCGCGGAAGCGGAAGTTTTCCAGGAGCCGTTCCACTTCGGCTTTCACTCCGGCAAATTCCGCGATGGTTTCGCGATCGTAGTCCGTCAGTTCGCCGGCAGCGGGCACGACGCCTTCATAGTATTTCTGAGTCAGTTGCAGTGCGCGGTTCACGAAGTTTCCATAGACCGCCACGAGTTCATTGTTGTTGCGTGCCTGGAAGTCCTTCCACGTGAAATTGTTGTCCTTTGTCTCCGGTGCGTTGGCAGTGAGGACGTAGCGCAGGACGTCTTGTTTTCCGGGGAGTTCGCGGAGATATTCGTCAAGCCAGACGGCGTGGTCGCGGGAGGTGGAAATCTTGTCGTCTTCAAGATTCAGGAACTCATTGGCGGGCACGTTGTCGGGCAGGATGTAGGAGCCTTCCGCCTTGAGCATGGCGGGGAAGACGATGCAGTGGAAGACGATGTTGTCCTTGCCGATGAAATGGACGAGTCTCGTTTCGGGGTCCTTCCACCACTTTTCCCAGTCGTTGGGCAGGATTTCTTTTGTGTTGGAGATATAGCCGATGGGCGCATCAAACCAAACGTAGAGCACTTTTCCGTCGGCTCCTTCCACGGGCACGGGGATTCCCCAGTCAAGGTCTCGACTGACGGCTCGCGGTTGCAGTCCCATGTCGAACCATGATTTGCATTGTCCGAGCACGTTGGAGCGCCATTCCGGGTGGTCTTTGAGAATCCACTTCTCGAGCCATTCCTGGTGGCGGTCAAGGGGCAGATACCAGTGCTTAGTCTTTCTCAGAACGGGTTTTGCTCCGCTGACGGTGCTTCGGGGATTGATGAGTTCAGTGGGCGAGAGGGCAGTGCCACATTTCTCGCACTGGTCGCCGTAGGCACCTTCCGCGTGGCAGTGCGGGCATTCGCCGGTGATGTATCGGTCGGCGAGGAAGGTCTGTGCCTCTTCGTCATAGTATTGTTCGCTTTCTTTCTCAATGAACTCTCCTTTGTCATAGAGTTTGCGGAAGAAGTCCGACGCAGTTTGTCGGTGCACTTCGGAGGTGGTTCGTCCGTAGTTGTCGAAAGAGATTCCGAACTCTTGGAAGGATTCTTTGATGACTTTGTCATAGCGGTCCACGACCTGTTGGGGTGTGCATCCCTCTTTGCGCGCTCTGATGGTGACGGGCACGCCGTGTTCGTCAGAACCACAGATGAAGAGCACTTCGCGTTTTTTCAAGCGGAGATAGCGCACGTAGATGTCGGCGGGGACGTAAACTCCCGCAAGGTGTCCGATGTGGATGCCGCCGTTGGCGTAGGGCAGCGCGGCGGTCACGGTGGTGCGCTTGAAAGAAGTGTTTGACATATATATAAGGAGTATGAAATAGAAAAAATCAAATCTAAAGTCTCAAAATGCTCACTCCTCTTTTCGTTTTGAGAAAAACAAAGCCCTCAAGTTTTCATTAAAGGCTTTGGGAGAGTGATTATTGGCGGCAAAGTTAGTAACTTTGCGCCCGCAAAACAAAGATACACAAAATTTTCTATGCAGGACATTCGCAACATTGCCATCATCGCCCACGTTGACCACGGCAAGACAACACTTGTTGACAAGATGTTGCTTGCCGGTAATTTGTTCAGAAAGAACCAAAACGCAGGGGAACTCATCCTTGACAACAACGACTTGGAGCGAGAGCGTGGAATCACCATCCTTTCAAAGAATGTGTCCATCCGCTATGGCGAAACCAAGATAAACATCATCGACACCCCGGGACACTCCGACTTCGGAGGCGAGGTGGAACGCGTTCTCAACATGGCGGACGGCTGTCTCCTTCTCGTCGATGCCTTTGAAGGTCCCATGCCGCAGACACGTTTCGTGTTGCAAAAAGCACTTGAAATCGGACTGAAGCCCATCGTCGTTGTCAACAAAGTCGATAAACCCAACTGCCGACCCGAAGAGGTCTATGAAATGGTCTTTGATCTCATGTGCGACCTCAACGCCACCGAGGACCAACTTGATTTCCCCGTGGTCTATGGCTCCGCAAAGAACGGGTGGATGGGAGAAGACTACAATCAGCCGACCGAAAACATCGACTATCTCCTTCAAAAAATCATTGAGGTCATTCCTGCCCCGAAACAGTTTGAAGGAACGCCGCAGTTGCTCATCACTTCTCTTGACTATTCCAACTATACGGGACGCATCGCCGTCGGACGCGTGCACCGCGGCACCATCACCGAGGGAATGAAGTGCACCATTGCTCACCGCGACGGCACGTTCGAGAAAACGCAAATCAAAGAGGTCCACACCTTTGAGGGCATGACGCGAAGCCGCACACAGTCCGTCTCCTGTGGCGACATCTGCGCCATCGTCGGTCTGGAACGCTTTGAAATCGGCGACACCATTTGCGACTTTGAGAATCCGGAACCGCTTCCGCCCATCGCCATTGATGAGCCCACCATGTCCATGCTCTTTGCCATCAACGACTCCCCCTTCTTTGGCAAGGAAGGCAAGTTCTGCACCTCCCGTCACATCAACGACCGTCTTGAAAAGGAACTTGAGAAAGACTTGGCGCTGCGCGTCAGCCGCACCACCGGCGGAGACAGTTGGATTGTCAGCGGTCGCGGCGTCCTGCACCTTTCCATCCTCATTGAGACCATGCGCCGCGAGGGCTACGAACTTCAGGTCGGACAGCCGCAAGTCATCTACAAAGAAATTGACGGGCAGCGCTGCGAACCGATGGAAGAACTCACCATCAACGTTCCCGAGGAATTTTCTTCCAAGATGATTGACCTCGTCACCCGCCGAAAGGGAGAACTGACTTCCATGCAGAGTCTCGGCGAACGTGTTGACATTGAGTTCCTCATCCCTTCCCGCGGCATCATCGGACTGCGAACCAACGTCCTCACTGCGTCTCAGGGTGAAGCCATCATGGCGCACCGCTTCATGGAATATCAACCCTACAAGGGGGACTTGCAACGTCGTCAAAACGGCTCGATGGTTTCGCTCGAAGGAGGTACGGCTTTCGCCTACGCCATCGACCACCTGCAAGACCGCGGACGCTTCTTCATCTCTCCGCAGGATGAAGTCTATGCCGGTCAGGTCGTCGGCGAACACGTCCATGAGAACGACCTCGTCGTCAATGTCACCAAGGCAAAGCAACTCACCAACATGCGTGCCTCCGGTGCGGACGAAAAAGCGCGCATCATTCCGCCCACCATCTTCTCGTTGGAAGAGGCGTTGGAATATATCAAGGAAGACGAATACGTGGAAGTGACGCCGAAGTCCATGCGTATGCGCAAAATCATCCTTGACCACCTCGCTCGCAAACGCGCCGCCAGAGACTGAGACACGGTGCGAACCGCATGGCTTCTGTCAATGAGCGGGATTTGGAAGACGAAGGGAAGAATACCTTCGCAGCAGCAAACCGCTTTTCCCGATTTTCTGTAATAAACTCATAAAGGCGGTGTGTCAAATCATAAATTTTGACACACCGCCTTTGAAGGTGCGTCAGAATGGCTAAGATGCAAGGCGCTGAGGATGAGGGCGCAGGGAGTGTACTGAAGTACATGACCAAGCCCGAATCCGATAGTAACGAAGCAGATTGGCTATTATGACACACCTTACTCATTGTGTTGGCGGCTTACAGCAAAACTTGTGCCACGATGCCCAAAAGGGAACGCAGAAAAAAATGTGAAATAGGCTTCGCGCGCGAGACGCGCGTATTCACCTTTCAAGCCTATACGTTTTTCAAGGGTACATGCATTTCCTTCAAACCCTACACAGTTCGGATTTAAAGTCTGATAATCAAAGGGGTTAGGTGTGTAGGGTTTGATCTGCAGATTCTACACAAAACCCTACATTGTGTAGGGTTTCGCGGTGGAGTGTGTAGGGTCGTGGTGAAGCAAAAATATAAATGTAGGATTAGGCGGAAATATGCAAAAACGCGGTTTTCATCCTACATTTTTGCTCTTTGAGGGAATCTCGCTGAGAAAAGTTTTGCCTACTCGGCGCGCAGTTTTACTTAGGGGAAGGCAAATTAAAATTTGAGGAAGGCAAATTAAAATTTGAGGAAGGCAAATTAAAATTTGAAGAAGGCAAATTTTAACCGGGTGCGCTCCTAATTTTTCTTAGGTGCGCTCCCAGTTTTTCTTAGGTGCGCTCCTAATTTTTCTTAGGTGCGCTCCCAGTTTTTCTTATGTGCGCTCCTAATTTTTCCCGGGTGCGCTCCCAGTTTTTCTTATGTGCGCTCCTAATTTTTCCCGGGTGCGCTCCCAGTTTTTCTTAGGTGCGCTCCTAATTTTTCCCGGGTGCGCTCCCAGCAAGAAATGTTTCTCCATTAATGCCCATTAATTGTCTCGTTAATCGAAGAGTCAAAGAGACAAAGAGTCAAAGAGTCAAAGAGACAAAAAGACAAAAAGACAAAAAGACAAAGAGACAAAGGGACTAAGAGTCAAAGAGACAAAGTGATAAAGAGAAAAAGGGGCAAAGACAAAAATCAAGAAAACCCCTTGAAGAGTATGGCGGCTGCGCCGCTGCTGTGATGCTTCCGTTTTGGTCTTATAAGAGCAA
>NZ_JADYUH010000047.1 GCF_021531665.1 Prevotellamassilia timonensis | reverse complement strand
GCTCCTTCCTCAACTGACAAAAGTTCATCTCTAAGAAATCAAAAATCAACTCAACCTAATTTTTAGAACACCCTTTAAATGCAAATCTGATAGTTGGGCTTTTGATAAATTAGTTGTCGCAAAGTGTGCTCAACGTCTGCATAACCTTGAATGTATGCTTCGACGGCATCAATGACGCGGTCGTTTGCAATTCCTCCTTCGATGATGTCAAATCCTTTCCAAGGTTGTTTCCCGGTTCTGCTTTCAACGATGAAGTCAAGCCACTCTTTGTCGTAGGAATCAAAACGTTTGATGCGACAGTTTGCAGGGGAAGTGAACTCATAGACATTCACAATGGCTCGTTCTGCTTTTCTGATTGTCCTGACGCGTGTTGCCCATTGAGAGGCTTGCTCAAACAAAGGAGTCAGATAGAACCCCGTTCCGAAGTCCAGGTCTTTTCTGCCAAGGTTCACCAAAGGGTGCTCAACAATGACGTCAGAGCCATGAAAAAGAATCTGCTTGTCCATCTTCATTCCCCTTCCCAATTCTTGAGTGCTTCCACCACATCGTTTGCCACGGCTTCGCGGCTTTCCGTGTGCAAGGTTTCGTAGCAGTCTTGGATGAGGCTCTTGATGAGTCCCACTTTATCCAGCCGTCGTCTCATTTCCGACGGTGAGATGCCCATTTTCTGTGCTGACGCCTCAATGGCGAGCACGGTGAAGGCAAGGCGGTCGAATTCAGGAGATGTTGTGTTCATGGTCGTTGGTGTGGAAGTTGCGCTGTCGGCGTTTGAACAAGTCCGAGGCAAAGTTAGGGAAAAAACATATCTTTGCAACATGGAAAGAAAAAAGAAAATACTCTTTGTCTGCCACGGAAACATCTGCCGCAGTCCGATGGCGGAGTTCATCATGAAGAAGAAAGTGAAAGAGGCGGGGCAGCAGGCAGACTTTGAGATTGAAAGCGCAGCCACTTCCACCGAAGAATTGGGCAATGACGTCTATCCTCCTGCCAAATCCTGTCTGCGCAGTCACGGAGTTCCTTTCTCTCGTCGCGAGGCGCGGCAAATCTGTCGTGAAGACTATGAACGCTTTGACCATATCTTCCTGATGGACAACAACAACTACGTTTGGCTTTCCCGCCTCTTTCCCGACCTCGTGTGGAGGACTTCCTCCGGTTGGCAGGACCGCGACGGAAAAGTCTCTCTGCTCATGGAACTGACCGGCGAAGCCCGCGACGTGGCAGACCCTTGGTACACCGGCAACTTCGAGCGCACTTTTCTCGACATTTCCCGTGCTCTCGACTGCTGTTTCGGGTCTTGCGCAGCGTCAGCAGAATGAAAAACTTTCCACTTTGTGAAGTTTGGCGGTAAGAATCTGACGCAAGTCTTTCTTCTTACCCAAATTCAACTTTCGCAAGTTGAATCAGAGAATAAGCGCAAGCGTTCAAGGCACGCCCCGAAGGGGCAACGAGCACATAGCCCAGGGCATCGCCCTGGGTATGATGAAGCGATGAAGTGCGCCCTGAAGGGGCAAAAGCATTAGCGTGCAAGCGTTTATAGAGACGCTTTTGCCCTTTCAGGGCGTAATAGCGACGGCTAATCTACCCAGGGCGTTGCCCTGGGCTATGCGCTTGCTGGGCCTTCAGCCCGCTCCTTAAACGCTTGTCAGCTACAAGTGAACACTTGCGAAACTTGAATTGGAACACGCCTTTACAAAAACCGACTGCCCGAATCACTTCGGGCAGCCGGCATGAAAAGAATTACTTTTATACTTGTGAGGTAAATCCTTCACAAGTGGGTTTCAAGGAGCGGGGCGAGCGTGTCGCCCCGCTCCGTTGTGTTCTTCAGTCTTCGGAATTGTCGCTCCAGTTGGAACTGTTCCAACCTCCACGACCTCCGGAGAGGGCTTGATCAGTGTTTTCACCAGGGGTGGCACTGCGTGAGTGCCGCACCTGTGACTTTGTTTTCGGCGGGAGAGGGGGCAGTTCCTCTCTCCCGCTCGGTTTTTATTCTTCGTCTTCGGCGGAACCGCTCCAGTTGTTGCTGTCCCAGCCGTTTTCTCTCTTGGTGGACCACTGATCCGCCTCGCCGCTGTTGTTGATGCTGAAGCTGGCGGCAATCATTGCCTCGGAGTGAAGCTCGAAGGCTACGGAGGTGGGGCTTTTATATGCTTTTTTCATGATGAAAATGTCGTTATTAGGTTGAGACTGTGGTTTACTTCACATAGACTTTGCGTCCGTTCTTCACGTAGATGCCCTTGGTGGGACGCATGACGCGGCGACCGCTCAGGTCGTAGTATGCAGCGTTGGCTGCGTCGGTCTGGATGGCAGCTTCGATGCCTGTGTTGATGCCGCCGAAGTCCAAAGCGAGTGCCATGCCGCCGCCTGAAACTGCGCTGGCGGGCAGGAATGCGCGGTTCTCCTTGAGCGTGGTGCTGTTGGGGTGGTAGAAGCCTACGCCGTTGTCGCCGTTGCCGAAGATGTAGTAGTTAGCCTTTGCGCTTTCTTCGATGGTGATACGGGGATTCGTACCGCTGAGGATGTTGCTTGTGCAGTTAGCCGAAGCCGTGCCGAGTGTCAGAGTGGCTGTGGAGGCGGCGGTTTCGCTTACGAGCACGACGCCTTGCTTGGCAGGGATGTCACCTACTTCGCTTACGGTAGCCTTGTCGTCCTCAGCCACTGTCACGATGTAAGCTTTCACGTCAGCGGGCAGTGTGACGTCGAAGGGCAGGTAGGTCGTGGCGTAGGACTTGTCTTCTACGGTGTTGAGGGGCAGGTTAAGCGTGGTGGCGGGAATGATGTACCACTGAGAAGCACCTGCGCTGGCTTCCCAGCCTACGATTCTATTGCCATCTGCTTGGTGTATGGCGCGATAAGAAGGATAGGTAGGTTCCGGGTCACAGGTTGAAACGTCCATGAATGTAAATTTGTTACCGGTGTTGTTGATTGTGAACAATCCGCCGCCGGTCAAATTTAAGCGTGCATTTGCATCTGTGATCTGACCCATTTCGAGACCCTGCACGTAGAGTTTGTAGTTGTCGCCGTCGGCTGTGATCTTCACGATTGTGCCGGCAGTGCCGGGTGCATCGGTTGCGGACAGACCGCCCCACAGGGTATTGGTCGTTCCATCCAATCCGCTGGTCATGTAGTTTTTGTACATGTAGTTCATCAGTCGGTAGTAGCCGCCATCGGTAATAGTGGAAGCGTTGGGAGTGGCGTTGGCTCCGTCGGAGGCATAATCGGTGAGGATGGTTGCGAGGTTGGCGGTAGCCGTAGCGTTGAAGTGGTCGGCGTTGGCAGCAGCAATCGCGCTGTTGAAGCTTTCAAACTTGCCCTCCGTGTTGAAGTACTGCGCGGTGCCGAGCGAGTTGGCAGGACCGGCTGGCATGTCGGCGGCATAGTTGAGCAGGAATGCGTCGGGAGTGAATACCAAGCAGGTAGAACCCTCGTCGCGGGATGTCCATCCTTGGATGGTAGGCTGACGGTGGTTGAGGTAGTTGCTATGTCCGACGGGCAGGAAGCAGAAACCGTTGGAAATAGAGGACGCTGTCTTTTGCAGATGATAAAGTGTACCGCTTGCGGCTTCGCCCCAGGAAATGGCGTTATCGCCATCGGAAGTCTTGTTCATCGTGTAGGCACTTCCCACGGCCTTGTTGTAGATTTTGATACCGCAAACGTCGCCTACGAAGCACCACAGGCGTGTGTCGTCGGGAGCGGTGGTTTCTTTGTAGACGGATCCTTTGTTTACCACGGTCAGTGCAGGATTACTATCGGTGATAGTGGCTGTCCACATGTAGTTGTTCTCGTTGCTGTGCATGTTGACCATGTACCATTTGGCATTTTCGAAGTTTTCGGAGACAACGAAAGGCAGCGTTTGTGCCGTGCAGGTTACGTTGACGGTGCAATCGTCATTGATGGCGTCCATCTTGTCCCAGCTCTCCACGGTGACATAGTCGGCGTCAGTGATATCACTGAAATGGGTGGCCGAAAGGACTGTTCCGAGAGAGAGGTCTTTGTCCTTAGTCAGGTAAAGGCTTTCGCCTACTTTGTAATTGAACGTCACGGTCACCTGATTCGTCTTGTTCATCAGTTCTTCGGACGGGCTAAATGCTACATCGCTAACTTCGTTTATGGTGAATGAGTTGCCATCATCAGCGCTACCAGAACTATTGGTACCGCCAGGACCCCAGCCATCAATTGACAATTGGTTGCTGCCTCCGACATTGATAAACTTGGAGTCGCTGAAATAGATTATGAATTTGCCATCTGCGTTGCCGTAGCTGAAGTTGACAGGCAGAGAGGGTGAATCGCTCAGGTTGCCGGAGGGAAGGACGAATTTATTGGCATTGACGTTGTACATGTAGTACTGACCCTTTGCATTCTTCAGGAAAACAAACTGGAAGCGGTTGTTGGTAGCGTCAAATGTAAGGTCCTGTTCTGCTTTTGCTGTAGTGGTCATCGCCGTTCCACCTTGGTTTGCCACCAGATTGGAGCGTGAGCAAGTTACGGTGTACACCTTATTGTTGCTCAGTGTGGGGACAGCCACTTTGCGTACCTCGTAGGTAGCATAGGTGCCAATGCCGATGGAATGATATTTGTTACCATTGGTATTTATCCACAGGTTGGTATTATCGGCACAAACGAAGCGCACGCAGTTATCATCGGCGATTCCGCCCTTGTCAGCTGTGTCAAAGTTAGTATTACCCGTGCCACCAGCTACCGGCTTTACGGCAATAAATTCCTGTGCGGTCTTTTTGGAACCATAGGTGAAAGCAACATTGTTTGTGCCAGGCTGTATGTAACCTTCCCCTACGGATGCGGAGGGAGCCATCTTTCTGATGCGGAACGTGCTGTTGCCGGTCGGTTCGATGACGAAAGTTGTTTTTACGGTAAAGTTTGTCTGATGGGTGGAACCATCATACCACTTTCCGTAGGTACTGTTGTTTGCAGCCGAGATAGCCACGGGCGTGTACTCGCTCAGCGCATTGATTTGTTCAGCGGTCAGTGCCGTGGTCGGCGCTGTCTCCGCCATCGCCGTCCCCACCATCATGAGGAACAGCGCAAAAAGAAAAGTAAATTTTCTCATTGTAGTTAATTATGAATTAGTGAATAAATTTTGCGGGGAGAGAGCACCATCCCCAGGGTTAGGGGAGCGGTGCGGGCGCATTTCCACAATGAGAGAAGAGAATCGTGTCTTCGGGGTCAGCCGAAGGAAGAAGACGGCACAAAAAATGTGAGCCCCCTTTCATTCTTAGTCAGTAGGCTCTGGAAAACCTGTAAAAGTAAGAATGAGAAAAACAGCTCACATCTGAGGCTATGCAATGCACCCAACTCCCCCCGCAAAGGGGGAGACGTGGGGGTACAATCATACCACAGTGGAACAGCTTTCAAGTTCTTAACCCTTTTACAACAGTAGATTTTCCAAATTTACTGACGGTCAGAAACTCTTTGATACCCTCAATGTAGTGCAAGCAGAATCCTAACTGCGCGTAGATGAGCAGAGAAGGGATTTCTTCTTGCGGGGCAAAAGTAATGAATAATTACGAAAGTCGTCCCATTTGCGAGCTATTTTTCTTTGCAAATTTAAAATCTTGCCATGAAACCCGTTTTTCTTTTGAATAAATTTTCTGCGATTCGTGTCATTTCTGTCCGTTGCTTCGGTGCTGCGGCTCTTGCCGCTGGCGGGCTGAAAGAAAAACCGAGATAAACCCTTGCGTTTGTTGCTAACGAACTTTCGGTGCTGTGGACTGTCGTGAAGCGGGTCGCGTCACCTTCTCTTTCGCCTCGTGCCACGAAGAAAAGTGGTGACAAACTTGTTCGTTTCCGTGAAAGGTGCTTAATTTGACACCCGTTAATCGCCTTTCGGCGAGTTCATCCCTTCATCCCGTTAGAGAAACCCCGCATGAAACTGAGTCAGAAAATCCGACAAGGCACATTCACCCAAAAGCGCATCACGCAACCCAACGGCACGCAGCACTGCTTGAACTGCGGCAACGATTTCCAAGGCGCCTACTGTCCACGCTGCGGACAGAGCCACACCACTCAGCGCATCACCTGGCACAACTTCTGGCGCACCTTCGTCATGAACGGAATCGGGCTGCAAGGCACGCTGCCGCGCACGTTGCTCGAACTCTTCTATCGCCCCGGGTTCCTCATTCGCGACTATCTGGCGGGCAGGCGGCAACACTACATCAACCCCTTCCGCTGCCTCCTCCTGCTCGCAGCCATCTTCATCCTCCTCGGCAACACGCCTCTTGCCGGCGACATCAGAGCCACGACCTCGGAGTTCGGTGCATCCTTCAGTCAGGAGTTCTACACCGCTTCGGCACAGGAGCAGGCTGCCATGAAATCCATGACGGACTCCATGACGGGATTGATATATGCCAACTTTGGGACGTTCAACCTCTTGCTTATCTTGGTCATGACCTTTCCCTTCTGGCTTGTCTTCCGCAAGCAGGGGCAGTTCCGCGCCCAGCCACTCAACCTCTCCGAAGCCGCCACGTCGATGGCGTTTGTCGGTTGCCAAAACATGGTGCTCAACGTGCTGTCCCTCCCTTTCTTCACCACCGTTGACATGGGCGTGCTCTCGATTGTCAGCTATTCAACGGTCATTCTGCTGTTCGTGACGACGCTTTGGCAAATGTTCGACATTTCGCTCGGACGCTTCCTGCTGCGCTTCCTGCTCCTCAGCGTCATCTCCTTCTTTTTCTATATCATTTTGATTTATGCCATTGTCTTCTACATAGTCTTTTCTCAAGGGGTGTTCTAAAAATTAGGTTGAGTCGATTTTCTCGCTGAAAAAGAAGCCTCGGACGCGCTCCTTCACCTGCTGCAGCGGACCTCGCCCCATTCGTCGCTCCCTCGCTCGTGCAACTCCGAAACATAGGAAAAAATACGGCTTTCCGAGCGGAAAATGCGGAGTGTCGCTAAAAAAATGTAATTTTGTCCTTTGAATAAATAACCTAACCTCTTGCAAGGGCTTTCGCGAGAGCTCTTGTCATCACGTTCCTAACTCTCAAAAAGAATATGTCAGAAAGAAAAGTGCGCGTTCGTTTCGCGCCCAGTCCAACGGGTCCTCTTCATATCGGCGGTGTGCGCACCGCGCTCTACAACTATCTCTTCGCACGCCAGCACGGCGGCGACTTCGTCTTCCGCATTGAAGACACCGACAGCACACGCTTCGTGCCCGGCGCAGAAGACTACATCATCGAATCCTTCAAATGGCTCGGCATCGATTTCGACGAGGGCGTCAGTTTCGGTGGCGAACACGGTCCCTATCGCCAGTCGGAGCGCCGCGACATCTATCGCCAATATGTCCGCCAACTGCTCGACGCCGGCAAAGCCTACATTGCCTTCGACACGCCCGAGGAACTGACCGCAAAACGCGAAGCCGTTCAGAACTTTCAATATGACGCCCACACCCGTCTCGAGATGCGCAACTCGCTGACGCTGGGAGAAGAGGAAACCCGCCGCCTCGTGGAGGCAGGAGAAAAATATGTCGTGCGCTTCCTCGTCGAACCCGGAGAAGAGGTTCATGTGAACGACATCATTCGCGGCGATGTCTGCATCATGAGCGACATCCTCGACGACAAGGTGCTCTATAAAAGCGCCGATGACCTTCCCACCTATCATCTTGCCAACATCGTGGATGACCACCTCATGGAAATCACCCACGTCATCCGCGGAGAGGAGTGGCTTCCCTCCGCTCCTTTGCACGTGCTCCTCTATCGTGCCTTCGGCTGGGAGGACACCATGCCCGCATTTGCCCACCTCCCCCTGCTTCTGAAACCCGACGGGAAAGGGAAACTCTCCAAACGCGACGGAGACCGACTCGGCTTCCCCGTCTTCCCCTTGGAATGGCACGACCCGAAATCGGGCGACGTCTCCTCGGGCTATCGCGAGAGCGGCTATCTCCCCGAAGCCGTCATCAACTTCCTTGCCCTGCTCGGCTGGAATCCCGGAAACGACGAGGAACTCCTCAGCATGGAACAGCTCATCGAACTCTTCGACCTGGCGAAATGTTCCAAGAGCGGCGCGAAGTTTGACTACGTGAAGGGGCAGTGGTTCAACCGCGAATACATCCTGAAAGCAGACAACGCCCGCCTCGCTCCGACGCTCGACGCGATTCTCCGCGAAGAGGGCATCGAAGCACCCATCGAAAAGGTGGAAGCAGTGGTCGGCATGATGAAAATGAAGAAAATCAACTTCATCAAAGAACTCTGGCCGCTCTGCGACTTCTTCTTCCTTGCTCCGAAATTCGACAAGGAGGACAAGTTCACACGCAAGAACTGGAAAGACACGGCTGCCGCCGACATGAAAGCACTGCGCGACTTGCTCGCCTCGCTCGACGACTTCTCCATCGAAAGCCAAAAAGCGGCGGTGGACGCGTGGGCAGCAGAGAGCGGCGTGAAGCCGTGGAACCCGTGGCGTGTCTGCCTCGTCGGAACAGGCAAAGGACCGGACATGTATGAACTGGCTGCCTTCCTCGGAAAAGAAGAAACGCTCCGACGCATGGACGATGCCCTCGCCTTCTTTGCTGAGTGACGCTCGGGGGACGTTGAATTTTTTGAATGCGACGAAGTCGCTTTGAACCCTTGAACAGCCCCCGTTTCTGCCGATTCTGTCGGCGTGCTAACCTAAAATCTAATCCGCGCCAAAAGCGCACAATCAATTCCTCCGGTGTATTCACTCATTATTTATCTGATGGTATTCGGTTGCCACATCGCCGCCCTTTTCAATCGCAAGGTGAAACTCATGGTGCGCGGGCAGCGACAAACGTGGAAGACACTTCGCAAAAAAGTGCGTGAGGGAGACAGTTACGTCTGGTTCCACGCCGCCTCCCTGGGCGAGTTTGAGCAAGGACGTCCTCTCATGGAGAAACTCCGCCGGCTGCATCCCGAAAAGAAAATCTTGCTCACCTTCTTCTCCCCCTCAGGCTACGAGGTGCGCAAGAACTATGAAGGCGCCGACATCGTTTGCTATCTGCCTCTTGACACCCCGTGCAACGCGCGTCGCTTCGTCAAAAGAGCACACATCAGCGAGGCATATCTCATCAAATATGAGTTCTGGCGCAACTACATCAACGTGCTGCATCGGCGCGGCATCCCCTGTTACAGTGTCTCCGCCATCTTCCGCCCCGACCAAATCTTCTTCCGTCCCTACGGTCGCTCCTACGCTCGAGTGCTGAAGAACCTGACACACCTCTACGTCCAAAACGAAACGTCGCGTGAACTCCTTGCCAAAATCGGAGTGACGGCGGTCAGCGTCGTGGGAGACACCCGCTTCGACCGTGTCATCGACATTCGCCGTGCAGCCCGTCCTCTGCCGCTGGTGGAACGCTTCGCCGGATGCTGGAAGGTGGTGGTTGCAGGAAGCAGTTGGCAACCCGACGAAGACATTCTGATAGACTATTTCAACAACCATCCCAATCTGAAACTCGTCCTCGCGCCACACGTCGTCAGCGAAGAACATCTGCGACAAATCGAACAGAAACTCCGCCGCCCCGCCGTGCGCTACTCTGCCGCTAACTCCAAATCCGTCGCCGAGGTTGATTGTCTCATCATTGACTGCTACGGTCTCCTCTCCTCCATCTATCGCTATGCCACCGTTGCCTACGTCGGCGGAGGCTTCGGCGTCGGTATTCACAACGTGCCGGAAGCAGCGGTCTATGGCGTGCCCGTCATCATCGGTCCCCACAACGGCAAGTTCCGCGAGGCACGCGATTTGATTGCCTGTGGCGGATGCCACGAAATCAAGTCGCCGGCAGACTTCCCGCCCCTCATGGACCGCTTCCTTGCGGACAAAGATTTCCTTGCCAACGCCGGAAAGGCGGCAGGAAACTACATCACCTCTAACTCCGGAGCCACCGACCAAATCATCTCATGAAAGTCCTTCATCTCAACACCTCCGCTTCTGTGGGCGGAGCCGCCATTGCTGCCCGGCGACTGGTTCAAAGTCTTCAGCGTTTGGGCGTGGACGCCACGCTGCTCTGTCGCGATGTCGCTCCGGAAGCTGCCGATGCCGGAGTGAAGGCACTTCCTCCCTCCTTGCTCCATCGCCTCCGCTTTGTGGCAGAAAGAGCAGAAATCTACGTTCGCAACGGATTCACCCGTGAGGGCCTCTTTGCCATCGACCTCGGACGTTTCGGACAAGACGTCACGAAACTCCCCGTTTTCCGCGAAGCAGACCTCATCCACCTCCATTGGGTCAACCAAGCCATGCTTTCACTGAGCGACATCCGACGCATCCTCCGGAGCGGGAAACCTGTCGTGTGGACCATGCACGACATGTGGCCCTTTGTCGGACTCTGCCATCACACTGCCGACTGCGAACGCTGGAAAAATGGCTGCGGCAAATGTCCGCTGCTTCGGAAACCCTCACCCGGAGACCTCTCCGCACAGACCTATCATCGAAAAGAAAAGGCATACGGACTCTCACACTTCCATCTCGTCGGATGCAGCAAATGGCTCGCAGACCTCGCCGCCGAGGCGCCGCTGCTGAAACACGCCGAAATCTCCTCCATTCCTAACCCCATCGACACGGACTTCTACTCCCCCGTGGAGAACGCTGAGGAACTCAAGGCGCAACTCGGCATTCCCGCCGACAAGAAGGTGTTGCTCTTCACCGCCTTCAAAGTCTCCGACCCGAAGAAGGGCGTGGACTATCTCATGGAAGCCTTGACGCATCTCCACGAGCAACATCCCGATTTCACGGAAAGCCTCGTGCTCGTGCTGGCGGGAAAAGGTTGCGAAGAAGTGAAGGACGCCTTCCCCGTGCAGACCGTTCCCATGGGCTACGTCACCGAGCCGGAGCGAATGCGCGACCTCTATCGCTGCGCCGACCTGCTGCTCATGCCCTCGCTCATGGACAACCTGCCCAACACGATTGTCGAAGCCATGGCGTGCGGCGTTCCCTGCGTCGGCTTCCGCGTCGGAGGCATCACGCAGATGATTGACATGGACATCAATGGCTATCTCGCCGACTATTGCGACAGCCTTGACCTTGCCAAAGGCATCCTCACCACCCTCAACTCGCCGAGCTATCCCGCCATGTCGCGAAACGCCCGCTCCAAGAGCGTCAGTTGCTATTCCGAAAAAACGGTCGCCGAGCGATATCTTGCACTCTACCGCCAACTGCTCAAGGGAAGTCTTGAAAATGAGGTTGCCAAAACCTAAAGCGCACCTTGCTCCGTGGTTGATAGAACAACTTTCGACTGAAAATACACATTATATATTATATACAATGGAAAATACAAAGAACGAAGGACCCTCGTCTGACGTCCCTCCCCGAAGTAGTGACGACGGCGCATCGCCGGTGTCTGCCCGGGAACCCAAAATCACGGTGGCAACAGTCACCTTCAACGCCGCCCCGCTCATCGAACGCACCATCCGAAGCGTCGAGAAACAGAAGTGGCAGCACGTGGAACACCTGATTGTCGATGGAAACTCTCGCGACGAAACGTTGGAACACATCCACCACTATCAAGAAAGAAACAGCGTGGCTGCGATTCCCCACGAAATCCAGTGCCTCAGTGAACCCGACGACGGACTCTACGATGCCATGAACAAAGCCATTGACATGGCAACCGGCGACTTCATCGTCTTCCTCAATGCCGGCGACTGCTTCCACGATGACATGGTGCTGACTCGCGTGGCTGAGGCAGCCGCAAAAGCCGAGAAGATGCCCGCCGTGGTCTATGGCGACACCCACATCGTGGATGGAGAAGGCAACTTCCTGCATCCCCGTCATCTCTCGCCGCCCGAGCACCTCACCTGGCGCTCCTTCCGCAACGGCATGTTGGTCTGCCATCAGGCATTCTTCGCAAGAACCGACCTCGCACGCCGCTTCCACTACAACCTGCGCTATCGCTACTCCGCCGACTTCGACTGGTGTGTGAGAATCATGAAGCAGGCTGCCCGCGACCACGCCCCGTTGGTCAACGCCCACACGGTCGTGGCAGACTATCTGGAAGAAGGCATGACCACGAAACATCACAAAGCCTCACTGCGCGAACGCTTCCACATCATGACCGTACACTTCGGCTGGCCCACGACCCTCGCTCGTCACGCCTGGTTCTGCGTGCGCAGCGTCACCAAGAAATGAAGGGAAGTTTTGAGAGTCGTGTGGAGTTGATTTCTTAGAGCCTTTCGCTCTATGAAGCAACCAAGACATAAGCACTTCCTCTCGAACGCTCTTTATTCCATATAGTTATAGAATATCTCTGAATCATACGCTCCTCATGAATAATCCTCTTTTCTGGGCTGCCAAGCTCTGCGCCGCCCGCGAATATTGCTCCGACGACATCCGACGAAAACTCATTCAAAAAGGCATCGCCCCCAAAGAGGCGGACGAACTCTGTCGGCAACTGAAGGAAAAGGGCTTCTTGGACGATCAAAGATATGCTCGCGCCTATGTTGCCGACAAATATCGCTTCAACCATTGGGGACGCGTCAAAATTCGGTTCATGCTCAGGAGCAAACGACTGCCCGAAGAACTCATCGACGAAGCGCTTGCCGGAATTGACGAAGAGGCATACCTCGAAGCACTCGGAGACTTCCTCATCGGACGTCTGAAAACCCTTGGCGACAAAGCCACAGAAGAAGACGCATGGAAGGTGGCACGCTCCGCCATTAACCGAGGCTACGAGTCCGCACTCGTTGCAAAGGTCATGGAAGAACGGGTCAGCAAGTTCCTCAAAGAACAGGAAGACTGAGAGAAAGAAAATAAAAACGCACAAACCATCACGCATGAAGACAGACATTGAAATCGCCCGCAGTGTGCCCCTCAAACCCATCAGCGAAGTGGCACAAAGCCTCGGCATTGATGCCGACCAAATCGAAACCTACGGGAAGACCGTGGCAAAACTTCCGCTCTCGCTCCTTCAAAAGGAGAAACGAGGCAAGTTGATTCTCGTCACCGCCATCACCGCCACCAAAGCCGGTATCGGAAAAACCACCGTGAGCATCGGACTTGCCCTCGGACTGAACGCCATCGGCAAAAAAGCCTGCGTCGCATTGCGTGAACCCTCTCTCGGACCGTGCTTCGGCATGAAAGGAGGGGCTGCCGGAGGAGGCTACGCTCAGGTGCTCCCCATGGAACGCATCAACCTCCACTTCACCGGTGACTTCCACGCCATCACGTCTGCCCACAACATGATTGCCGCCCTGCTTGACAACTATCTCTATCAGCATCGGGCAGAAGGCTTCGGATTGAAAGAAATCCTGTGGCGACGCGTGCTTGACGTGAACGACCGCTCCTTGCGCAGCATCGTGACAGGACTCGGACCCTCCGTCAACGGCATTCCGCAGCAAGCCGGTTTCGACATCACACCCGCTTCGGAACTGATGGCAATTCTCTGTCTCGCAGCCGATGAAGAAGACCTGCGGCGGAGAGTCGGGCAGATTCTGTTGGGTTACACCTTTGACGACCGTCCCTTCACCGTCAACGACCTCGGTGTGACCGGTGCGATTGTCGTGCTCCTCAAAGATGCCATCCGCCCCAATCTGGTTCAGACCACGGAACAGACGCCCGCCATTGTCCACGGCGGACCTTTCGCCAACATTGCCCACGGTTGCAACTCCCTCCTTGCCACCAAAATGTCCCTTGCCCACAGCGACTACACCATCACGGAAGCCGGCTTCGGAGCAGATCTCGGAGCCGAGAAGTTCTATAACATCGTATGTCGCAAGAGCGGTTTGAAACCCGATGCCACCGTCATCGTAGCCACTGCCCAAGGATTGAAGATGCATGGCGGCGTGGCGCTCGACCAAATCAAGCAGCCCAACCTCGAAGGACTGAAGAAAGGCATCGCCAACCTTGACCGCCACGTGAAGAACCTCCAAGGCTTCGGACAGTCGGTCGTGGTGGTCTTCAACCTCTTCGCCGGAGACACCGATGAGGAAATGCAACTGCTCCGCCGTCACTGTGAGGAAGAACTCGGCGTGCCGTTCGTCATCAACCGTGCCTACGCCGAAGGTGGAAAGGGTGCGGAGGAAATGGCGCGCGTCGTGGTTGAAACGGTTGAGAACCATCCTTCCGGCGATTTGCAGTTGACCTATGACGACGAAGACCCGTTGCAGGTGAAGATTGAAAAAGTGGCGAAGAAGATTTATGGTGCAGCCACCGTCACCTTCGCCGCTCCCGCTCTCAAGCGTCTCCGTCTCGCCGAGCAACACGGCATGGCTCATTTCCCGGTTTGTGTGGCAAAGACCCAGTTCTCCTTCTCTGCCGATGCCAAACGCTATGGCGCCGTGTCCGGCTTCGACTTCCTCATCCGTGACGTGGTTCTCAATGCCGGTGCGGAGATGGTAGTCGCCATTGCGGGCGACATCCTCCGAATGCCCGGTCTTCCGAAAGACCCGCAAGCCAATCACATCGACCTCGTGAACGGAGAAATCACCGGTCTCTCCTGATGCGCCACCCCTAAACCTCCTCCGACCTTGTCCAATATCTCCCACCTTGATTCTCGCCTATGAAAATCATTCTCAATCCCAAATACGAGTTCCTTAGGGACTACTTGATGAATCTTGAAACGCACTTCGAGAACGAAGGCGAAGAGATTCACCGTGGACGCAATGTCATCAAGAAACTCCCTGTGGGTGACCTGACGCTTTGTGTGAAGAAATTCGCTCCGCCTGCCACCACCCGTCGTCTCAAGGAGATGTTCTACAAATCCTCCAAGGGGAAGCAGGCTTATCTGCGTCCCATGTTGTTGAGAGAGCGTGGTTTTGAGAGCCCGGAGAATGTGGCGTTCGTGAGTTATCGGAAAGGACTCTTCCGCACCATCGGCTATTTTGTCTGCCTCCTGTCCAACTATCGCTACACGATGGCAGAGATTGACCAATGCACTCCGGAGGAAAAGAAAAATGTGGTGGAAGCGTTCGCCCGCTTCGCTGCTTATCTCCATGAGGATGGCTTCCTCCATCGCGATTTCTCCTCTTCCAATGTGCTCTACGACAAGGTTGGAGACCGCTATCATTTTTCACTCATTGACACCAACAGCATGAAGTGCGGACGAGCCGTGAGCCTTGAATCCGGTTGCCGCAACCTTGCCCAACTCTCAGGCGACGAGGATTTCTTCCATCTGTTGGCACAAACCTACGCTTCGTTGCGACATGCAGACCCCGAACGCTGTGAGCGTCTCATCAACGAAGCCAGAAAGAAAAGAGCATGACACGCATCGTAAACTTTCCCTCTCGGCTGGACACCACAGCCGCACTTCCCTCTTCCAAAAGCCTCAGTAACCGAGCCCTCCTGCTCTGTGCCTTGAGCGGTGGTGGTGCTGAAGTGCATCGCCGCTCGGACTGTGACGACACAGAAGTCATGTTCCGCGCCCTCAGCGAACGAGGCAGTGAAATTGACATCCACGGTGCCGGCACAGCCATGCGCTTCCTCACCTCTTTCTTTGCCGTCTGCGAAGGAGAGGAACACGTGCTCACCGGTTCGGAACGCATGAAACAGCGCCCCATCAGTGCGCTCGTCAATGCGCTGCGCGAACTCGGGGCAGACATTGACTATGTGGAGAAAGAGGGTTTCCCACCTCTGCGAATCAAAGGGCGGAAACTGCAGGGAGGCACCATCAGTCTGCCTGCCGACATCAGTTCACAATATGTCTCCTCGCTGCTCATGATTGCTCCGATGCTGGAGCAGGGTCTCACGGTGAGCCTTTGCGGGGAGGTGCTCTCACGCCCCTACATCGACATGACGCTTGAACTCATGAAAAGTTTTGGTGCTGAGGCTGCGTGGACAGACGGAAACCACATCCGCGTGATGCCCGTCCCTTATCGCCAGAACGTGCAGTACACCGTCGAGAGCGACTGGAGCGCCGCGTCCTACTGGTATGAAATGGTGGCACTTTCCTCCGACCGCAAGGCAAGGGTGGTGTTGCCGTGGCTCTTCCGCAAAAGTTTGCAGGGCGATGCCGCCGTGCAGCACTTCTTCGAGCCGCTCGGCGTCAAGACGGTTTTCGACGTGGAACATGGTGAGGTCATTCTCACCAAAACGCCGCAGTCGCAATCTGAGACCTGTCTGCCGCTCACGCTTGACCTCTCGGGACAGCCTGACTTGGCACAAACGCTGGTCGTCACCTGTGCCATGCTCCGCCGACCCTTCCGCTTCACCGGTCTGCGCTCCCTGCGCATCAAGGAGACGGACCGCATGGCGGCGCTCCACAATGAACTCCAAAAATTTGGCATCGAACTTTCCATTGAGGGTGACGAGGCACTCAGCATCAGTCGCTATCCCGACAACGCACCGCGCTATGACGGTCGCCCCATTGCCACCTACGATGACCACCGCATGGCGATGTCCTTCGCACCGGCTGCCATGGTCTGTCCCGGCGTGGAGATTGAACATCCCGAGGTGGTGAACAAGAGTTATCCCCGTTTTTGGGAATCCATCCTTTGATTTTCAGGGGTGTTCTAAAAATAAGGTTGAGTTGATTTCGTAAGCACTTTCTTTTGAACGTTCCTTATCCCGTAATTTATAGAACACCCCTTCGTTGATTCTTTCCTTCGCTCGGCTTTCTTCGTTGATTCCTCTCTCATGCTCATCCTCCTCCTTTCCCTCCTTTTCCTTGCTTTGTTCGCCTTGGCTCTCGGTTTTGTTTTGCAGAAGCGAGGCAAGACAGAAGATGCTGCTCCCGCAAAGCCGCGTCCCGAAGGATGCTGCGGCATGCACGAGGTCTGCGAGAAGGAGAGCCTCTTGGATGGAATTGACTACGAACCGGAATACTACGACGACGAAGAACTTGACGCCTATCGTCACCGTGCTGCCGACAGTTACACTCCCGCTGAAATTGAACAGTTCGAAGAGGTCCTCACCACCATGCGGGCGGAGGAGGTCGCCGGCTGGGTGCGTTCGCTGAGGCTTCGCGGCGTGGCTCTTCCCGATGCCCTGCGCGACGAGGTCTTCCTGTTGGTGGGCGAGGTGAGAGAAGGAGCGCGTCAAAGTGCGTCTCCGGCATAAACTTGAAACACAGAACTGCAGCGACGCTGCCAAATTCTCCTATTGTGATTTTTCTTTTTCCCTTTTTTCGTGATGCCTTGCTGGGCAGTTTGCTGGTGTCGGTGCTTTGCGCCGTCATCGGTACGTTCATGGTCACCCGTCGTGCCGTCATTGCCGGCGGCGGGATGGCACATGCTTCCCTCGGTGGAGTGGGGTTGGGGGCTTGGCTCGGTTTCTCCCCGCTCTGGGGTGCCGCTCTCTTTGCCGTGGCTTCCGGTTTCGGCATCAAGTGGTTGGAGCGCCACAGCCGTGTGCGGGAAGACAGCGCCATCGCCATGCTTTGGACCTTTGGCATGGCGCTCGGCATCCTCTTCGCCTGGCTCACCCCCGGCTTCATGACCGACCTTCCCACCTATCTTTTCGGCAACATCCTTGGCATCTCCTCCGGCGGTCTCTTGGCGCTGACGGTGCTCACCATCGTGGTGCTCATCGCCTATCTTCTTCACGGTCGCATTTGGATTACCGTCTCGTGCGACCCCGACTTTGCCCGTACCCAAGGCTTGCCCGTCACCTTCATCGAGAATCTGCTGACCGTCCTCACTGCCCTCACCGTGGTGGTCAGCCTCCAAGTGGTCGGCATCATCATGGTCATCTCCCTGCTCAGTGTGCCCCAAGCCACCGCCGCCCTCTTCGCCTCCACCTTCCGAGGCATCGTTCGCCTCTCAGCCCTCTTCTCGATGGTCGCTTGCATCAGTGGCTTGCTCCTTTCCTACTTTGCGGACTTGCCCGGCGGTGCCTCCATCATTCTCTGCGGCATCGCCCTCTACCTCCTCTGCCGTGCAATAAAATCTCTTTTTGGGAGTTATTTAATGTATGGGCGCATTATATAATGTTCGCTCTTTTCTTGATTCTTGAAGCCGAAAGCCTACATATTGCCTTTGATTCTCCTGCTCACAGGACTGCTGGTGTCGTGTTCCACAAAGAAGAACACGGCAGGCTCACGTTTTTGGCATTCTTTCAACGCACGCTTCAACACCTATTTCAACGGCGAGCAAGCCTTCATCGAGGGGGACAAAGCCAAACTTTCCTCCCACGTCGATGACTACACTCAATTGCTGCCCGTCTTCCTCGTGGGAAGCGAAAAGTCGCGCGAGGCAGGAAAGGGAAACTATGAAACCGCCATCACCAAGTGTCAGAAAGCGATTCAGTTGCACTCCATTCGCCGCAAACCTAAGGTGAGTCCGGGAAAGAGAAAATCGCCCAAGACGAAACAATATCTCCAACGACAGGAGTTCAATCCCTTCCTCAAAAAAGCGTGGCTGCTCATGGCGAAGGCGCAATTCCAAAAAGGAGAATTCCTGGAGGCTGCTGCCACCTTCTCCTACATCACCCGCCACTACAAGGCTGAGCCGGTCGTCGTGGCCGAAGCGCGTCAGTGGATGGCGCGATGCTACGCACAGTTGGACTGGTTCTATGATGCAGAAGATGCCCTCTCCAAGGCGCTCCGAGACACACTCTCCCACCGGAGACGCATGACCAAGGAGATGGATGCCACCCGCGCTGACTTGCTTCTGCGACAGGGACGATTTGCCGACGCTTTGCCCTTCTTGCAAAGCACTGCCCGCCACGCTCGACCCAAGCAACAGAAAGCGCGACTCTATTTCCTCATCGGACAGGTGAACCGCCAACTCGGAAACGACAAGGAAGCCTCTGCTGCCCTGAAAAAGTGTGTGCGCCTCAGTCCGCCCTTTGAACTCTCTTTCAACGCCCGAATTCTGCAAACCGAAATTGCAGCCTCCAATCCCGGACAAGCCAAGTCCATGTTGAAGAAACTGCGCCGCATGGCTCGCAACGAGAACAACAAGGACCGACTGGACCAGGTGTATTATGCCATGGGTAACATACACCTCTCCCTCGGCGACACTGCGCAGGCGATTTCTGCATACGAAAAAGGACGCGAAAAGAGCACGCGCAAGGGAATTGAAAAGGGAGTGCTGATGCTGCGACTCGCAGAACTCTACTGGGAAAAACGGGACTTCCCCAACGCACAGGCTTGCTACACAGAGGCACTGGCGCTCATCGATAAATCAAGGGAAGGCTATGCGGAAGCCTCCCGACGCTCCAAAGTGCTTGACAAACTCGTGCCCTTCACCTCTGCCGTGCATCTCCAAGACAGCCTGCAGGCGCTCGTGCTCATGCCCGAGGCGGAGCGAAACGCTGCCATTGACCGCGTCATCGAAGCGTTGAAGAAAAAGGAGGAGGAAGAACGCAAGGCAAGCAAGGACAGTGCTGCTGCCGCACGTATGGCTGAAAATCAAGATGGAGGGAACGGAAACAACGCCAACACCAACACCAACTCTAACACGAATGCCAATGCCAAAGACGGCACATGGTATTTCTACAATTCTCTCCTCGTCATGCAGGGCAAGGAGGACTTCCGAAAACGTTGGGGCAACCGAAAAAACGAGGACAACTGGCGACGTTCCAACCGCACGGTGGTTTCCATGGAACAGACGGAGGGCTATGACTACGAAGCCGATGACTCGCTCAGTGCACTGCAGGACAGCATTGCTGCGAAAGAGGGGGTTGAGGAAGAAACTGCAGCCGATTCCGTCAGTGCAGCCGATGACCCGCACCGGAGAGAATACTATCTCGCCCAACTTCCTTTCACACCCGAAGCCAAGGAGGAGTCTGACAAGATAATCATGGACGGACTCTACAACGCCGGTGTCATCGAGAAGAACGACCTCGAGGACTTCCCCCTCGCTGCCGAAACGCTCACACGCCTCACTCGTGACTATCCTTCCTTCGAGCAGATGCCCGAGGCTCTCTACGAGATGTTCCTGCTCTATTCTCGCTGGGGACGACCTGAAGAGGCGCGCACCATCCGAGACCGCCTCGCCGCAGACTTCCCCGACCATGACCTCACGAAGATGGTGACCGACCCGGACTTTGAGTGGAACGCTCGCTACGGCAGAGAAATTGAGGACTCGCTCTATGCCGCGACCTACACTGCCTATCGTCTTCGCGACCATGCCGCCGTCGAGTCTAACTTTGCCCGCTCCACGGAGAAATATCCCAAGGGACTCAACCGACCGAAGTTCATCTTTGTCCACGTACTCGACCGCCTCGCCACTGCGCCTGTCGCTGACCTCACGAAGGAACTGCGCGAACTGCTCGAGGCGTTCCCCGAAAGCGACGTCAGCCCCATGGCAGGCATGATTCTTAAAGGACTTGAGAGTGGTCGCGCCATCGGCAGCGGTCATTTTGACCTCGCCTCGCTTTGGAATCGCCGCACTGCCGCCGCCGACTCACTCGCCGCAGCCACCGGCGGACCCAACGCTTTCACCGACGAGAAGAACGCTCCGCACCTTTTTGTCTTGGCATATCCCACAGACAGCATTCCGGCGAATCTCCTGCTCTATGAGACCGCCCGTCTCAACTTCTCCTCCTCCGTCGGAAGAGGGCTGGACCTCAGTTTCAGTCATTCCGAAGGGCTCTCCTTCTTCACCGTCTCTTCCTTCCGCAACTTCAACGATGCTCGCAACTACGCCAACCGCGTAGCGGCAGACTCCGTGCTTGCGCCGTTGATGAAGAAAGGAAAAGTCCTCATTGTTTCCGAAGCCAATCTCCGCCTTGTTGGTACGACGTTCAGCGTGAACGACTATTTGGAATACTATGACACTGTCCTTGCACCGCCTGCTCCCGTTCCTGCTGCCAATGAAGACGGCTCGCTCAAGGAAGAAGAACCCATCCTGCAACGCTATGAGGATGAACTCTCTCCCGAAGAACTGGAGCGCATTGAAAAGAAAAAGGAAGAAGACAATGGCGGCACCGATGACGAAGGAGAATGGTATCCGGGATGACAAGAAGTGTCGGACTCTGACACGCTTGTGCCGTACTCCCTTCCCCGCCATTTGTGTTTAAGCGCTGTTCGCTTTTTATTGCCCCCTTCACACTTCACTATACGTATATTATAGGGAACAAAAAACTCTGCAAACCCTACACAAAACCCTACATTTTCTTCGTATCTTACTGATTATCCGCGTGTTGCACTGTGTAGGGTTTGAAGCAAAAATCCTACACAAACCCTGCACTGAACCCTACATGGGAACTAAGAGTCAAAGAGACTAAGAGTCAAAGAGTTGGGGAGTCAACGGTCAACGGTCAACGGTCAATGGTCAAAGAGACAAAGAGGCGGGGCCTACCCCAACCCCTCCCTAAAGGGAAGGGCTTTGTTGCGGCGCTGATGCACCGCACATGGGGTCTTTTTTGGGGCGTCAAAGAGACGAAGAGAGGAAGAGTGGGAGAGGGGAAGGCAAAGAAAAACTATGGGAAGGGAAAGAAAAACTAGGGGAAGGGAAAGAAAAACTATGGGAAGGCTAAGAAAAACTAGGGGAAGGGAAAGAAAAATTTGAGGAAGGCAAAGGAAAATTTGAGGAAGGCAAATCAAAATTTGAGGAAGGCAAATTAAAATTAGAGGAAGGGAAAGAAAAATTTGAAGAAGGGAAAGAAAAATTTGAAGAAGGGAAAGAAAAATTTGAAGAAGGGAAAGAAAAATTTGAAGAAGGCAAATTAAAATTTGAGGAAGGCAAATTTTAACCGGGTGCGCTCCTAGTTTTTCTCAGGTGCGCTCCCAGTTTTTCTTAGGTGCGCTCCTAGTTTTTCTTAGGTGCGCTCCTAGTTTTAACCGGGTGCGCTCCCAGCAAGAACTGTTTCCCCATTAATGCCCATTAATTGTCTCATTAAATTCTGAACAGTCATGTTCAAAAAATCAATTCATGGTCAATTCGTGAACAATTCATGAACATTCATGTTTCAAAAAAACGGTCCTTTCGTCTTTCGCCCTCCTCCTCTTCCTCTCCTTTCCTCTCTCTTCCTCTCTTCCTCTTTTTGTCTCTTTGTCTCTTTGTCTCTTTGTCTCCTCCTCTCCTCCTCTCCTCCTCTCTCTTCCTCTCTCTTCCTCTCTCTTCCTCTCTCTTCCTCTCTTTTCCTCCCCTCTTAAGTTTATTTAATACTCGCTCCGCAAAACCCGACAACTCCCTAAGAACCAAAGACTTAAGGAAAAGACACTTTTGACTCAAATTTTTGAGTCCAGGGAAGCCACTAAGACTCAAAGCGTTAGGCGCAAAAATAGCCCAATGATCCGCCCACTTCCCCGCCAACCCTACACTCCACACGCCGCCGAAATCGACCCCACATACTCCGCCGCGAAACCCTGCACTATGTAGGCTTTCATGTAGGATTTGCCGACCCAACCCTACA
>NZ_JADYUH010000046.1 GCF_021531665.1 Prevotellamassilia timonensis | reverse complement strand
AAGACCCCCATGTGCGGTGCATCAGCGCCGCAACAAAGCCCTTCCCTTTAGGGAGGGGTTGGGGTAGGCCCCGTCTCTTAGTCTCTTAGTCTCTTTCGCGCCTCCAAATAACGTTTTTTAAATGGGGGGGTATTTTTTGTGTTGTTATATTTTCTCGTAATATATTTGGCGCGAAAAAAAGGATTACATACTTTTGCACCGTTCTTTATGAGAAATAAGGAACGAAACGCCATTCCATGGCTTAAAATCTTTTTTAAAAAGAGTTTCACCAACAGAAGACTAAATTATAACACAAGCTACTATTTATTATTTACACACGCACACGCGCGATTAACACACGCACACGCGCGTAGGGAGGATCCCCCCTTCCAACCATCTAAAAACTGCACCCGGTCACACCGAGGCAACCAAAGAAAAAACAAAACAAAAATTCATGAAAATGCTTCGAAAACATACAGCCGTATGGGTTCTATTTGTGTTTAGTACAATTTGCCTACACGCGCAGAAGATTGGAATCAAAAACAATCTTCTCTACGATGCCACCACCACGCTAAACCTCGGTGTGGAGCTCGGAATCTCCAAAAAGACCACCGCCCAACTTTTCTACGGTTTCAACCCTTGGAAGTTCCACAACAGCGACAACACCGTCAAACAACTCCGCCACTGGGTGCTCGTGCCGGAATTTCGCTACTGGTTCTGCGAGAAATTCAACGGGCACTTCCTCGGCGTGCACGCTCTGGGCGGACAGTACAACCTGAGCAACATGCACATCCCCAACCCCTTCTTCAAAAACCTCGGCTCACGACGCTACGAAGGCTGGTTTCTCGGCGGAGGCGTGACCTACGGCTATCAGTGGATGCTCTCACGCCACTGGAACTTGGAAGCCTCCATCGGCGCCGGCTACATCCGATTCCACCAAAAGGAATTTGATTGCCAGGTCTGCGCACCACAACTCAACAAACGAAACAAAAACTACTTCGGACCGACCAAACTTGCGTTCAGCATCATGTACGTCTTCTGATTCTTATCTGATACACATTATATATATACGCGACATATATATTCACCAGCCATGAAGAAGTTTTTCTCCCTCATATTTTCCCTCCTCCTGCTCCTGCCCCTGCAAGCACAGATTCGGCAGGAAGCCACCAGTTGCAAGTCGGTCAAGAAGGACATGATTCTCAAAACGACCTTCATCCTCGACGACTTTTCCATCAAGACCAACCGACAACTGGTTCTCACACCCGTCATTGACGACAGCAAAGGAAACACCGCTGTCTTCAAATCCGTCGTCATCAACGGACGCAACCGACACCTCATCTATGAACGCAACGGGCGCAAAGAGAAGAACTATCCCAACTCCGTTGAGGTGCTACGAAAAAACGACACGCAACAGGCGGTCGCCTATTTAGACACCATCCCCTATGAGAAATGGATGGACGAAGGCTATCTCCGCATCGTCACCGACACCTGCGGCTGCGGAAACCTCCTCGGACGCAACCTCGGCGAGCAACGTCCCGTCATGATTCACCCCGAGCGAAAGGTGGTCTATGCCTTCCTCCCGCCCGTTGCCGCCCCCGACCCCATCGTCTCCCTCTCGGGCAAAGCCTATCTGGACTATCCCGTCAACAGCACCGTACTGGATCCCATCTATCGCAACAACCCTGCCGAACTCAAGAAGATTCTTGAGACCATCAACCGCGTCAAGGACGACAACCGCGTCACCATCACCGCCATCGGCATCCACGGCTATGCCTCTCCCGAAGGCTCTTGGGAGAACAACACCCGACTGGCAAAAGGACGTGCCGCCACGTTGAAGGAATATGTGAAGAGTCAGTATGACTTCCCCGAATCCACCTTCCGCGTGGAATACACCCCCGAGGACTGGGCAGGTCTGGACACCCTCCTCTCCCGCTCCACCCTTGCCAACCGCGATGCCCTGTTGCGCATCGTGCGTGACCAATCCCTCGAACCCGACCCGCGCAACGACAAACTGCGTGCCGACCACCCCGAGGACTATCGCTACATCCTCAACAACTACTACCCCGCCCTGCGCCACAGTGACTACACGGTGGAATATCGCATCCGCCCCATGTCCGATGCCGAGGCAGCCGAGCTTCTTCACACCCAGCCGCAGCTGCTCTCTCTGAACAAGATGTTCCGCATCGCCAACCTCTACCCCGTTGGCTCTGATGCCTACAACGAGGTGTTTGACGTGGCAGTGCGCATGTATCCCGCCGACCCCGTGGCGAATGTGAACGCTGCAAACGTCGCTTTGAAGAAAGGCGACTTGGCTGCGGCGGAGAAATATTTGGCAAAGTCAGGTGACAGCGTGGAAGCCATCCATGCCCGCGGCGTACTGGCGCTTTTGCAGCAGCGCTATGCCGATGCCGAGACCTTCCTCACGCAGGCTGCCCAAGCCGGACTGCCCGAGGCAAAACAAAATCTGGAATTGCTGCAGGCGGTCAAAGAACACGGAATGTAACAGCAAAGGCGTGTCATAATAGCCAATCTGCTGCGTGGGGCTTCAGACTTGGTCATGTACTTCAGTACACTCCCCGCGCCCTCAGCCTCAGCGCCTTGCATCTTAACCATTCTGACACACCTTTGAGAGGCAAATCCAATATGCAATGGATGCCTTATTAACCAATTCAATAAATAAACCATTCATAATCTAATCATTCATAGGCATTCAACTTCCCAACAAACGAATCATCTGTCACGCTTCTGCGTGAAAACTGAGAAATAATTTTTTAATTCACTTATTTTATTCACTTAATTTTTTAATCACATGAAAAAATTCATGATTGCTGCTCTTGCTGCCGGTATGTTGACAGCTTGTAGCGACAGCGCCGTGGTGGAAACTCCTGCCGGCGGCGGTGCACAATGGGGTGCTGATGGTACAGGTTACGTATCATTGAGCATTAATCTTCCGAAGACCACATCTGCTGGTCGTGCCAACGACAACTTTGATGATGGTAACGCTAACGAATGGGCTGTGAACGATGCTATCCTCGTTCTCTTCACTCAGGGTAATGCTCAAACTGAAGGAGAAGCCCAGTTCCAGGCTGCTTATCAGCTTCCTGTAAACTTCAATCAGTCTGGTACTACCACTGACCAAATCACTGCTACTGCTCAAATCACCAAGCGCATTCAAGCCATTGATGGTGACAAAATCAAAGCATTGGTCATCTTGAACGGTATCAGCTCCGGTGCTTTCAAATGCGAAAACGGTGTAGCCGTGGATGACAAGGACAACGCCACATTGAAGTATGTGAAGACTGATGATACTGAAGCCGCTATTAATATAGGAACTACTTTCAGCGATTTCCAAGCTTACACAAGCAAGATTTCCACTAATGCCCAGAAGGGTCTCTTGATGCTCAACGCACCTTTGACCGACGCTCAGTCCGCTACCGGAGTTGTCGATTTCTCAGGCAAGAAAGTAAGCACACTGTCTGAAATCATCGCTGACAACATCAAGAACACTGCTGCTGCCGCTGCTGATGCTCCCGCTGCCAACATCTACGTGGAACGTGCCGTGGCTAAGGTGACCATGAGCACCGATCGTCTCACTGGTTCTATAGTCAATGGTAATGGTTTGACTTACACAATCTTAGGCATTGCTCTTGACAACACAAACCCCACTTCCTACCTCGTTCGCAACGCAGACCTCATCAATCCCACCATGATGGCTCTTCGCTCTGCCTCTCCCACATTGCCAAATCCTGCCACCGGCTATCGCATGGTTGGCAATGAGACTGTGGGTATTGACAAGCCCGGTTCTTCCACTAACCTCTATCGCACTTACTTCGCTAAGAGTACAAACTATGATGGTTCTGCAGATCTCAAAACTGAGACTGCCACTGCCAGCTACACATGGACTACACCTGCAAACGTAGCAACCAGTCCTCTCTTCTGCATGGAGAACACTTTCCCCGTGGATCAGATGTTCTTTGACAACACCACTCGCGCCATCCTCAAGGTGAAGATTGATAATGGTATTGGAGATAGATATATTTTGCACAACTGGGACAATGCCGGTGACACTTGGTGTACTGAATCAGAAATGCTGGAGGATGTACGTAGAAACATCGCAGCCATGTCTATTTATACCGGCAAAACTATCTCTAACGTACTTTTAGAAACCACTAGTGTTGAAAACGTATTGGTATTGGCTGGCTATCAAGTGAATGGCAGTGCAATTGATGTAGCATCAGATGAATTTAAAAGTGCAAAAGCACGCATCGGCGATGTATACAAATATGTTGACGGTATCGCTTACTATGAAGTACGCATCCAGCACTTCGGTGACGACCTCACTCCGTGGAACAAAGATGAATACACCGATGGCATTGCACCGAAAGAAGGTAGCATTGACACCATCTATCCTACTGGCGTAAGTCAAGACGGCAACTACCTCGGTCGCTATGGCGTGCTACGCAACAACTGGTACAACCTCACCGTGAACAGCGTGAAGCGCGTTGGTACTCCCTTCATTCCCAAAGTGAAGAATGTGGAAACTCCGGACGATGTCATCAACTCTTACATCTCCGTGAACATCAACATCCTCTCCTGGGCTAAGCGCGATCAGGGCGTAGATCTCCAGTAAATCCTCTTTCGGAGGGCGGCGGGGCAACCCGCCCTGCCGCTCCCCGATTTTTCACCAAACTTTTTGGGAAACTCCATTTTCCACTTGAAAATCTTTCTTCCTGCACACATGAAAAAAATGAAAAGACTGTGGACCAAGGCGATGACCATCACCGCAATCGGCGGCTTCACCACGTTGCTCAGCGGTTGCAACATGATGGAAACCGACCTCTCTGCCTGTCCCATGGGACTCTACGTGCACTTCAAATATGACTATAACATTGAACGTGCCGACATGTTCGCTGACCACGTGGGCAGCGTCACCGTCTATGTCTTCGATGAGAACGGAAAGTTCGTCACACAAAAGGAAGAAAGCAACACAGCTGAATCTAAACCGCTAAAAAGCAAGGACTTCTGCGTACACTTCGCCGACGGAGAACTGCCGGAAGGAACCTACCAAATCCTTGCACTCGCTCAACAAAAATCCTACACGGAATGCCTCGCCACAAACGGCGCGAAATTCCGACGCACAGAACTCCAACCGGGAGAACCGATGGAGAACCTGCGCATACGACTCGACCGAGAGGCTGTCACTGCCGACGGCACAGCAAACGTGCCGCACGAAGGAATGCCGCTCGACACTCTCTTCACTACACTCAAAGACACCAGCAAAGGTCCAAAACTCCTTCCGGTGGACACCGTGACCCTCAAAAAAGGATATGAGGTGCGCGACACACTGAAACTTATCCGAGACACAAAACAAATCCACATCTCTCTCCGACAAACGGAAGACCCTGCCAGCATGGCTGCCGAACGCTATGACGTCTGCATCATCGACCGAAACGGCACACTCCTCTTCGACAACGAAACGGACGCCACGGACAATCTCCTCCACTATTCTCCCTTCTCCATCTGGGACACCGAATATGAAACTAACGCCGCTCCCTCCGCACGTGCTGAGGAGGGTGAGACGAACCACATAGGGCGCACCGCCCACTTCCAACTCTCCACCAGCCGACTCGTGAACCGCACACCTGCCACGGACAACGCACGACTCATCATCACCTCCCGCGAAACGGGAGAGAAAGTGGTGGATGTGAACCTCCCCGCTCTGCTGAACGACGCCCGAAACTACTACGACCAGTTCATGCCGCTGCAAGAGTTCCTTGACCGCGAATATCGCTACAACCTCGACTTCTTCCTCGCCGGCGGACGATGGACATACGTGAACATCAGCATCGGTGTCCTCAGCTGGAGCGTCCGAGTGCAGAACGTCGTGCTGGAGTGAAAAACTCAGAAGCTCTCTCCATTAAATCTCGATGTTTTCCTCCATTAATGCTCGATGTTTCCCGTCATCAATGCTCGATGTTTCCCGCCATCAATGCTCGATGTTTCCCGCCATTAATGCTCGATGTTTTCCTCCATTAATGCTCGATGTTTCCCTCCATCAATGCTCGATGTTTCCCGCCATTAATGCTCATTAATTCACTCATTAATATCTCATTAAATAAAGAAATAGACTCAAACAATCAATTCATGGACATTTAATGAATCCATTCATGAACATTAATGTTCCAGTAAAATAAACCCTTTTGACTCTTTGTCTCTTTGACTCTTTGTCTCTTTGACTCTTTGTCTCTTTGACTCTTTGTCTCTTTGACTCTTTGTCTCTTTGTCTCTTTAACTCTTTGACTCTTTGACTCTTTGTCTCTTTGACTCTCAATGTAGGGTTTGTGTATAGTTTGTGTATAGTTTTCGCCTCAAACTATACATTTTGTAACGCGCTATAAATCAGAAAGATGCAGGGTTAAATGTAGGGTTTGTGTATAGTTTGCAGAGTTTTTTTGTTTCCCCTTTTATTTACGTATAGTGTAGAGTTGAAACGGAGTTGCTCAGAACCCTACACAGCGGAGTGTGCGTCTCCGCACAAAGAAGGATTTCTGCGTACAGGCGACTCTTCCGACAGTGGTGTAGGAGCTGTGTCGGAGTGGTGTCGCTTTGCTGAATTGTGGCGTCCAGCGATGTGTTTCCATGTTTCAAAAAAAACGGTCTCGCCGCACGGGAGCGTGGGAGAGACCGTTGAATCTGTGAAGGAGCGTTCTTTAAGTTTTGGAAAAAGGAGCGTTCCCCTTTTCTGTTTCCGGAACTTCTGACGAACTAAGGCAGAAGAATCTTGGAGGCAATGGCAGTGCCATCGCTCAGACGAGCACGAACCACGACATTCTGTTTCGTCATTCCGGCGAGAGAAACCGACACGTTGTGGTTTCCTTTTCCGGCACGTGTGCAGAGCTTCTTTCCGTCCATCGAATAGATTTCAACCGATTTGATGCCTTTGTCCGAAACGGTTTTCAACTCGCCCCCTTCCACGAACATGATGGGACGAGAGAACGAAGAGACAGTGAGGTCACGGATGCCGGTCATGTCGGGACTTTCGGTGGTGTTGGGCATCTCAAAGATGTCCAAGAGAGTGGGGGGATTGTTCGTCCAGTTCAGACGAAGAGCCGTGGCGTCTTTGTGGGCAGTCATGTCCACGTAGGTCACGGGAGCAGAAAACTGCACGGGCAGTTCCGTCCAATTCGTGTCGTCCGAGGTGACAGAAGCAGTGACTTCGCTCATGCCGTCAGGATTGGCGGCGACGTAGATTCCGTCAAGGAGATGCGGCTGAATGAAGTGATAGGTCATGCTTTTTCCGCCACCAATTTTGACCATGGAGGAAGGGTCGGCGATGCCTGCGAGCGGAGCGTTGAACTCGTCGGTGGCAAGTCCTTCGGAGTCTGTGCCCGAGCCGTTCACTTCGATTTCGTAGAGACGGATCCACTTGGCGGTGTTGGCTTTGGAGAGGAGGAGGCGCACATATCTTGCCTTCTGATTGTCTCCGCTAAAGTCGCAAAGCGTCACCTCGTTGTTGTAGGTCACGACCTGCGGCTGCGAGAGCTTATAGGACGTGCTGAGTGAGCCTTTGATGAAGAGGTCTGTCCAATTGATGCTGTCGGTGGAGATTTGAACTTTTCCCTCGGTCATGTAGTCGCCGTTGACGGTTCCCATGGCGATGCGCACTTTCCTGATGGTTCTTTCCGCGTTGAGTTTCAGCGTGTAGGCATCGTTGTTGCTTTGGTTTTTGTTGAGGCAGACGAAGGTATTGTAGTCTCCGTCAAACATGAGTTCCTTGTTGTGGTTTTCCCAAATGTTTCCGGCAGGAATGGAAGATTTGGCAGCGTCGATGGTGACGGCATCGGGCAGCGTAATCTTGATGCTGTTGGTAGCGATGCGAAGACTTTTCGGCTGTTCTGTGTCGTTCACCAGCACGATGTAGCGAAGGAGAGAAGTGGGTGTGGTCGTTTTGGTGGTGACTTTCTTCCAATCTTTTCCGTTGGAACTGTAGAGGACGGTGTGATTCGTGTAGAGCGTGTCGGCAACGACAAACTTAGTGACGTAGGTGGGTTGTTTGAGTTGGACTCCCACGTACTTTCCGGGCTGCAGCATTCTTTGTGTGGCTGAGACGGAAAGGAGCGAGGTTCCGCTGACGCGTGGTTTGGTTCCTTCTTGATTCGTGATGCCTTGGTGGGCGGAAATGTTTGTGATGTTCGCCTCAAGTTTTTCTGCGACTTGCTCGGTCAGGTATTGGATGAAGGGAGCCAGATACTGTTGAGAAGGAAGTGTGGCGTTGTTGGAAACGGAGATGCCGGTGCCCATGCCTTCCAGTGCATCGACGCGATATTCCGGTTTGTCGTTCAACATTTTGGCTTCGAGGCAGAGGGCTGCCAGTGTTTCAACTTGCGGTTCGTCGTTGGCAAATGCGTCCAGGAAGTTGTAGGTCAGTTTCGCCATGGCTTCGAGTTTCAGCGCCCAGGGCTTGAGGTCGTTCCAGAGAAGACGTTCGCTTTCGTTTTCAGAGGTGGAAAGCAGTTTGAGCGATGCGCTCTGGTTGATGATTTCCGTCATGCGTTCTTTCAATGCAGTCGGATCACCTTTAGACTTATAGGAGGAAATGAGCGTGGAAAGTCCGGAGTTCTCATTGGTTCTCAGATAGGGGGCGAGATATTTGTAAGCCTCTCTTGCAGCTTCTGTTTCGGGAATGACGGGTTTGAAAGAGGCTTCATAGGAAGTCAGGTTGTCAAAGCCGGCAGTGTTCCAAACATAGTCTGCCACGCTGAAGAGGGGAGTTTTGGCGACTTCGCCCTGCTGCATCGGGTTGCTCACGATGCCCAAGCCGTCGGTGAGTTCGGAAGGAAGGGTGGCGTCGTTCCAAACGGAGGGCAGGTCGCGGAAGTTGGAGTACATGTCCATCGGATAGATGCGGCCGTCGGCGTTGTCGTTGCAGGGATAGTTCCACCACCAGGCGACTTTGCGTCCGAGCGGTTCGCGCGGTGCGTTGAAGTCCGTGGAGTTGGGCACGCTCCAAACGCCGGCGCCGGTGGTGTAGATGGTGACGTAGGACGGTGTTGTGGCGAGGGCTTGGAAGAACTTGTTGTACTGTTCCTTGGAGGAAGTGAAGCCTGTGCAATAAATTTGAGGAACAAAGTGCAGGGGACGCACGGTGTCGGAGGCAGCGGCGCCATCCACGTTCCACTTGTTCTCAATGGCACGCTGAAGTGCGGTGAGCCGGTCAGCGTTCTTCTGAACGTCCGCGTCGCTGGTGGGCACGCCCACGTCGTCCACGAAGACGGCGAATTGGCGAAGACCGAGGGCATACATTTTCTCAAATTTGCCCATGATGTCGTTGATGACGGTGGAGCTATAAATGAAGTCATTTCCCGGGTGAATCGCCCAGATGAAATTCACCTTGGTGGCTTGAGAGGTCTCTGCCAACTCCTTCACCATGTCTTGAGAGAGCCATCCGTTGGTTTCCTGCTCTGCGGATATGGAAGTGGGGTAGGGATCTTTCCAAAACTGTGAGTGATAGGGGTCGCTCTTTGCACCGTAGAGATAGGTGTTCATTTTGTGGCGCTTCATGAAGTGCATGAGGTCTTTTTTGACCTCGATGCTGTAGGGGTAGCCATAGTAACCCTCCACAAGCCCGCGGCTTTGCATGTCGGCGTAGTCGTTGATGGTGACACCGGGCAAGTTGTTGATTCCCTTGTCCAGCATCAGGTCAAGCGAGGCGAGCGCATGGAAGGCGGCATCGGTGTGTTCTCCCAAGATGACCACTTCCGCAACTCCACCTGTGAGCTCACGCATGTGAAGGAGGTGGCGATCAAATTTGTCGGGCACATTAAAAACATCTTTGGAAAGTCCCCAGCTGTCAGCGCAATCACTCGCTTCGGAGTTTTTTCCGTGGATGCCAATCAGAAGAATGGAACGGTTCTGCCCCGTGGAAGCGTCAAGGAACTTTGCTTGCAGACCGTGGGTCTTGAGCACCTCTTCTGCACGGTTCTTCGTGGCTTGGTCAATGCCTTCCCCACAAATCACCTCCACCTCTTCGGTGAAGTGAAGATTCTGTGAGCCGTAAGCAATCTGGTGAGGAATGGGATAAATTTCATAAGTGGTTTGTGCGGGAAGCAAGGCTGCCGGCAAGGCGAGCAGCAGCAGACAGATTCCGCGCTGAAGGAAAGAACTGATGAGTTGTTTCATGAATGTATGGTTTTAGATGGTTTGATTCAAGATGTTCAAGGAATTGGGTTGAAACACATTATATATATAATAGTATTAGATGTATTAGAGGAAAAGAAGAAAGAGCAGAAAGAAAAACACTTTTCTCCGGTCAAAAGTAGATAAAACAAATGAAACATGAGCCGTTTTAAGATATTTAAGTGCTTTTTTGTGCACATCAGTGTGGAAAACAAGCGTGTTTCACTTGAAAAAATCACACTTTTTCTTCTTTCTCCGCTCATCATGCACTAAATTTGCATCGAGATTTACAACAAGAGGAGCAAACAGAAATCCCATTTTGCTCCGTTTCAGACATTCTGCTGCTGTAACCATGAGCCAATTTGAATCATTATTTGCCGTTTCGCCCATTGACGGTCGCTATCATTCTTCCACGCAATCACTTTCTGCTTTCTTCTCTGAATGGGCTTTGATGAAGTATAGAGTACGTGTTGAAATTGAATATTTCATCGCTTTGTGCGAAGAACAAATTCCCCAACTGAAGAACTTTGATGCTTCCTTGTTTGAAACCTTGCGCGACATCTATCGGAACTTTTCCGAAGAAGACGGCGCGAGAGTAAAGGAAATTGAGAAAGTCACCAACCACGACGTCAAAGCCATCGAATATTTCATCAAAGAACGCTTTGAGAAGTTTGACTGCGATTTGACGCCCTTCATGGAGTTTGTGCACTTCGGTCTGACTTCACAGGACATCAACAACACATCCTTCCCCCTCATGCTCAAAGAAGCCACCGAACAGGTCTATCTTCCGCAATTGGAAGAACTCGTCCGGGCACTCAAAGACAGAGCGGAGGAATGGAAAGATGTCGCCATGCTGGCAAGAACACACGGACAACCGGCTTCCCCCACAAGACTCGGAAAGGAAATCCAAGTCTATGTCTATCGTCTCGAACAGCAAATCCGCCTCCTGAAAAACA
This sequence comes from Prevotellamassilia timonensis, assembly GCF_021531665.1. Taxonomy (GTDB): domain Bacteria; phylum Bacteroidota; class Bacteroidia; order Bacteroidales; family Bacteroidaceae; genus Alloprevotella. The sequence continues at coordinate 11,196 of NZ_JADYUH010000046.1, read as the reverse complement.
TTCCTTTCTCCGGAAAGTTCGGTGGAGCCACCGGCAACTTCAACGCTCATCACGTGGCATATCCCGAACGTGACTGGGTCGCCTTTGCCAACAACTTCTTGAAAAACAAACTCGGCATCGAACGCGAACAGTTCACCACGCAAATCAGCAACTACGACAACCTCGCCGCCATTTTCGATGCCATGCGCCGCATCCAAACCATCGTCATCGACCTTGACAGAGATTTCTGGCAATATGTTTCGATGGAATATTTCAAACAAAAAATCAAGGCAGGCGAAGTGGGCTCCAGTGCCATGCCGCACAAGGTCAATCCCATTGACTTTGAAAACTCCGAAGGAAACCTCGGCATTTCCAACGCCATCCTTTCACACCTGGCTTCCAAACTCCCCATCAGCCGCCTGCAACGCGACCTCACCGATTCCACAGTCATCAGAAACATCGGAGTCCCCATGGGACACGCGCTCATCGCTTTCAAAAGCACACTCAAAGGCCTCGGCAAACTGCTGCTACATCCCGAAAGCATCCAACAGGATTTGGAGAACTGCCGAGTCGTCGTGGCTGAGGGCATTCAAACCATTCTTCGCAGAGAAGCCTATCCGCATGCCTACGAAGCACTGAAAGAACTCACAAGAACCAACGAAACCATCACGGAAGAAAGAATCTTGAACTTCATCAACTCACTGAACGTCAGCGAATCCGTGAAAGAGGAACTCAGAAAAATCAAACCGGACACCTACACCGGAGTCGGACAGTAAAAAAACAAACTCCTGCCCGAAAGAGATGAAACACTTCTCGCAATTACTGAGAATAATTATACACACAAACACAATCACTTAATCATTCACTAATCTAACCAAAACATGAACGAAAACTTTCAAAAGCCGGAAGGCGACGACCGTGAGGGTTATCGTGCTTCCAACGAGGAAAAAGAAAATGGCATGACATCTTCCAAAAACACTGCCGGAAGACGCAGATTCAGCAGAAATGCCACTCCATTGATGGGAAGAAACTATGGCGGCTATAGAAACGAAAACGCTCGTTTCAATAATCGCAACGAAACCTACAGTGAAAACAGAGGGGAATCCACGCACTATGGTGCACGTGCTTCCTATAATGGTTATGAATCACGTGGCGAAAGACCTTCCTACCGCGGCAAAAGAGAATTCAACCGAGGAGGCTTTCAGAGAAATGAGGGCTACGGAAGAAGAACTTACAGCGCCGACTACTCCGGCGAAGGAGGATATGAAAAATCTGAACGCACCTTCCGCAACAGCGGTTACCGCTCGCAAGGCTCAAACGGCTATCAGGGCTCAAACAACTACCAAGGACACTCCGGTTTTTCCGGAGGAAGACCGATGCGTCGCCCGAACGCCGGATTCAATAAAAACAGAAGCTTCAAAAAAAGATATGAATATAAAGAAGAGGACTACGATCCCACAAAGCCCATTCGCTTGAACAAATTCCTTGCCAATGCAGGCGTTTGCTCTCGTCGCGATGCCGACAAATACATTGAAGCCGGCGTGGTGAAAGTGAACGGAGAAGTCGTCACCGGGCTTGGAACCAAAATCCTCAGAACCGACGAGATTCGTTTCCACGACAATCCCGTGAAAATGGAAAAGAAAGTCTATGTCCTCTTGAACAAACCCAAAGGATATGTGACCACAAGCGAAGACCCGCAGAACCGCAAAACGGTGATGGATTTGGTGCAACATGCCTGTCGCGAACGCATCTATCCTGTCGGACGTCTCGACCGAAACACCACGGGGGTTCTTCTCCTCACCAACGACGGAGAATTGGCTACAAAACTGACTCACCCGAAATTCTTGAAGAAGAAAATTTATCACGTCACAACCGACAAAAATGTCACCGCCGCCGACCTTGCCCAGATTGCAGAAGGCATCACCCTGGAGGATGGCGTGATTAAGGCAGATTCTGTGGAATATGCACACCCCACGGACAAAAAACAAGTGGGCATTGAAATCCACAGCGGAAAGAATCGCATCGTGAGAAGAATCTTTGAAAGTCTCGGCTATCACGTGGTGAAACTGGACCGCGTCTTCTTTGCGGGGCTCACCAAGAAAAATGTGAAACGCGGAGACTGGAGACACCTCACTGAAAAAGAAGTCAACATGCTCAGAATGGGCGCTTACGAATAATTTCCTTCAGATTTGATTCAACAATGAAAAGAACAAAAATAAATGACTTGTTGAAAAGCACGGACTTTGGTTCCACCGTCTGTGTGAAAGGATGGGTTCGCACTCGTCGCAGCGGAAAAGCTGTCAGCTTCATCGCTCTGAACGACGGTAGTACCATCAAAAACGTGCAGATTGTGGCAGACGCCGCAGTCTTTGACTCGGAACTGCTCAAGCAAATCACCACCGGTTCCTGTCTCAGCGTCATCGGCAAAATGGTGGAAAGCCCGGGCTCAGGACAAAGCGTGGAAGTGCAAGCAGAACAAATTGAAATCCTGGGCACCTGCGCCGAAGACTATCCCATGCAGAAAAAAGGACAAAGTTTTGAGTACATGAGAACGCATGCCCACATGCGTCTTCGCACCAACACTTTCGGAGCAGTCTTCCGCATTCGCCACAATTTGGCTTATGCCATCCACAAATATTTCCACGAACACGGTTTCTTCTATTTCCACACACCCATCATCACAGCTTCTGACTGCGAAGGGGCTGGACAAATGTTCCAAGTCACCACGCAGAACCTCTACACGCTGAAAAAAGATGAGGAAGGAAAGATTGACTATTCCGACGACTTCTTCGGCAAACCGACGTCCTTGACCGTGAGCGGTCAGCTGGAAGGAGAACTCGGTGCTACTGCCCTCGGTGCCATCTACACCTTTGGACCAACCTTCCGTGCCGAGAACTCCAACACACCGCGTCACCTCGCAGAATTCTGGATGATTGAACCGGAAATCGCATTCTACGACATTCATGACAACATGGATCTCGCAGAAGATTTCATCAAATATTGTGTGAAATGGGCGCTGGAGCACTGTGCCGACGACCTTGAGTTCCTCAACAAGATGATTGACAAGTCCCTGCTGGAACGTCTTCACTTCGTGGTGGAACATGACTTCGTGAGACTCACCTACACAGAAGGCATCCAAATCCTCGAAGAAGCCGTGGCAAACGGACATAAGTTTGAATTCCCCGTGCATTGGGGCACAGACCTCGCCAGCGAACACGAACGCTACCTCGTGGAAGAACACTTCAAGCGTCCCGTCATCCTAACCGACTATCCGAAAGAAATCAAGGCGTTCTACATGAAGATGAACGAAGATGGCAAAACGGTTCGTGCCATGGATGTCCTCTTCCCGCAAATCGGTGAAATCATCGGTGGCTCAGAACGTGAAGAAAGCTACGACAAACTGAAAGCCAGAATTGACGAACTGCAGATTCCGATGAAAGACATGTGGTGGTATCTTGACACCCGACGCTTCGGCACCTGCCCGCACTCTGGTTTCGGACTCGGCTTTGAACGTCTCGTCCTGTTTGTCACAGGCATGCAGAACATTCGTGACGTCATTCCCTTCCCGAGAACACCCAAAACAGCGGACTTCTAACGAAGAAAAAAAATCAATAATGGGGTGTTCTAGTTGACTATTGACTGTTGACTATTGACTGTTGACTATTGACTGTTGACTATTGACTGTTGACTATTGACTGTTGACTATTGACTATAGACTATAGACCATAGACTCTGCAACCAAAACATAAGCACTTTCTTTTGAACACTCCTTATCCCATAATTTATAGAACATCCATAATAACCCTTTAAACTTTTCAACCATCATGGAAAAAAGTGCATTACAGATTGCCCGTGCTGCTTATCAGCCCAAACTTCCCGCAGGTTTGCGTGGCAATGTGAGCATCAAAGAAGGTGCTCCCACCCAAAGCGTGGGTGACCAGGAAGAAATCAAAAAACTCTTCCCCAACACCTACGGCATGCCGCTCGTGGATTTTGTCCCCTCCGACGAAAAGAAAGAATACGCTCCGATGAACATCGGTATCATTCTTTCCGGAGGTCAAGCCCCCGGCGGACACAACGTGATCTGTGGTCTCTACGATGAACTCAAAAAACAAAACGCCGGAAACAAACTCTACGGATTCTTGATGGGCCCCGGCGGTTTGGTGGACCACAAGTACATTGAACTCACCGACGAACTGATTGACGAATATCGCAACACCGGCGGTTTTGACCTCATCGGCTCCGGACGTACCAAACTCGAAGAAGAAGACCAGTTTGAAAGCGGTCTCAAAATTATTCGTGAACTCGGCATCAAAGCCATCGTCATCATCGGTGGTGACGACTCCAACACCAACGCTTGTGTGTTGGCTGAATACTATGCCGCTCACAACTATGGCGTGCAGGTCATCGGCTGCCCCAAAACCATTGACGGCGACCTGAAAAACGAGCAGATTGAAACTTCTTTCGGCTTCGACACTGCTTGCAAGACCTACGCTGAAGTGATTGGTAACATCCAGCGCGACGCCAACTCTGCTCGCAAATACTGGCACTTCATCAAATTGATGGGTCGTTCTGCCAGCCACATCGCTCTCGAATGCGCGCTTCAGTGCCAGCCCAACGTCTGCATCATCAGCGAGGAAGTGGAAGAAAAGAACATGACCCTTGACGATATCGTCACCTACATCGCCGGCGTAGTGGCAAAACGTGCTGCCAACGGTAACAACTTCGGCACTGTCCTCATTCCCGAAGGACTCATTGAGTTCATCCCCGCCATGAAACGACTGATTGCTGAACTCAACGACCTGCTCGCCACCCCCGAAGCAGCAAACGTCGCTGTTTCTGAACAGCGTGCTTGGATTCTTTCCAAACTCTCCGCTGAAAACGCTGCCATCTATGAAAGCCTTCCCGAAGGCGTTGCCAAGCAACTCACCATGGAACGTGACCCGCACGGAAACGTTCAAGTTTCTTTGATTGAAACTGAAAAACTCCTGAGCGAAATGGTTGCTTCCAAACTCGCCGCATGGAAAGCAGAAGGTAAGTTCGTCGGCAAGTTCGCTGCACAGCACCACTTCTTCGGCTACGAAGGACGTTGCGCTGCTCCCTCCAACTATGACGCAGACTACTGCTATGCACTTGGAACCAGCGCTGCACAGCTCGTGGCAAACGGAAAGACCGGCTACATGGCAATCGTTCGAAACACAACTGCGCCCGCTGACCAATGGGTGGCAGGTGGTGTGCCCATCACCATGATGATGAACATGGAACGTCGCAACGGTAAAATGAAACCCGTCATCAAAAAAGCACTCGTTCGCTTGGATGGCGCTCCCTTCAAAGAGTTTGCCGCACACCGCGAAGAATGGGCAGAAAACACTTGCTTCGTGTATCCCGGCCCCATTCAGTACTTTGGACCGACCGAAGTTTGCGACCAGTGCACCATGACACTCAAACTCGAGCAGGGCAAGTAATTGAATCGTAGAATCCACTAATTTTGAAGAAGTTTATGCGCCAAAAGCCTTTCCCTTTGAAAAAAGGAATGTGGAGCTTCGGTGCATAAACTTCTTCTTTTCTTCTCATCTTGAATAGCACTTCACACAGAAAAGCCACCGGCTCTCGCAGAAAAAGTCCGCGAAGAAAAAAACGAGGCTCCTCCATGGAAAACAGTTTCCACTCGCTGAAAATGATGCTTTGGCGGGCAGGGGTCGTCACGCTGTGTGCACTGCTGTGCTACTTTATATATATATATGTAGTCGCTCCACACAGTTCACGCTGGAGAGCACTCTACGGAATTGAAAACTATCCCGACGGATATTCCATTCGCGGAATCGACATCAGTCATTACCAAGGAGACATCAATTGGAACAAACTCTCCAAAGCAAAAATTGGAGACGAGAGCATCTGCTTCGTCTTCATCAAAGCCACAGAAGGAGTCCAACTCCTTGATGAAAATTTCAATGAAAATTTTTATCAAGCAAGAGAATTTGGTTTGCTTCGCGGAGCATACCACTACTTCAAACCAAACGTCTCGGCAAAAGAACAAGCACGCTTCTTCCTCAAACAAGTGCATTTGGAAGAAGGAGACCTGCCTCCCGTGCTCGACATCGAAGAAATTGGAAATCTCACACCCAAACAACTCAGGGAAGCCACCCTCACTTGGATGAAAGAAGTTGAAGCACGCTATCATAAACCGCCTATACTCTACACCTACTATAAGTTCAAAAAAGACTATCTCAACACACCTGAATTTGACCGTTACCCCTACTGGATTGCCCACTACTATGTCTCTTCCCTGACCTACAACGGCAAATGGAAGTTCTGGCAACACACCGACTGCGGAAGATTGGACGGCATCAAAGGAAAGGTGGATTTGAACATCTACAACGGCTCCATGTATGAACTCCGCAGACTCTGCCTGGAAGACGATTTCTGAACTTTCAACGAAAGAACTCTCCGCTCAAAGCGAAAATTTAGGGAATTTAACGCGTTACAGACGTATATTTTAAACTCCACTTCGCAAAAACACCCCTTTGTTTGCGTAATACAAAACAATTATATATATTTGCAGCACGTAAGTCTTTGCGCTTAATAAAACAGAGAGAAAAATTAACAATTTCTATTTTATACACAATGAAAGATACTAAAAGAGTTTACACATTCGGTAACGGCAAAGCTGAAGGCCGTGCTGATATGAGGAATGAACTTGGTGGTAAAGGTGCCAACTTGGCTGAAATGAACCTCATTGGCGTGCCTGTGCCTCCCGGTTTTACCATCACTACTGACGTTTGTAACGAATACTACGAAATCGGTAAGGAAAAAGTAGTCGCACTCTTGAAAGACGAGGTTGAGAAAAGCCTCCATCTCGTGGAAGAGTTGATGAACAGCAAATTCGGCGACGTGGAAAATCCGCTTCTCCTCTCTGTTCGCTCAGGTGCTCGCGCTTCCATGCCCGGCATGATGGACACCATCCTGAACCTTGGCTTGAACGATGAAGTGGTAGAAGGTCTCGCCAAGAAAACCGGAAATCCGCGTTTTGCTTACGACGCTTATCGCCGCTTCGTACAGATGTATGGTGACGTCGTTCTCGGCATGAAACCCGTCAACAAAGACGATGAAGACCCCTTCGAATCCATCATCAAAGAGGTGAAGAAAGCAAAAGGCGTCACCCTTGACAACGAACTTGACACCGAAGACCTCAAAGAACTTGTTGTTCGCTTCAAAACAGCCATCGTGGGACAAACCGGCAAGGAATTCCCCACAGATCCCGTTGAACAACTCTGGGGCGCCATCTGCGCAGTGTTTGACTCTTGGATGAACGAACGTGCCATCCTCTATCGCAAAATGGAAGGAATTCCAGCAGAGTGGGGAACCGCTGTCACCGTCATGGCAATGGTCTTCGGAAACATGGGCAACACTTCCGCCACCGGCGTTTGCTTCAGCCGCGACGCTGCAACCGGCGAAGACATCTTCAACGGTGAATGGCTCGTGAACGCACAAGGCGAAGACGTGGTGGCAGGTATTCGCACACCGCAACAAATCACCTTGGAAGGTTCTCGCCGTTGGGCTCAACTTCAGGGCATCTCTGAAGAAGACCGCAAAACAAAATATCCTTCCATGGAAGAATCCATGCCGGAAATCTATCGTCAGTTGGACGCCATCCAGACCAAACTGGAAGAGCACTACCACGACATGCAGGACATGGAATTCACCGTTCAAGAAGGAAAACTTTGGTTCCTCCAAACTCGTAACGGTAAGCGCACCGGTGCTGCCATGGTGAAGATTGCCATGGATTTGCTCCGTCAGGGCATGATTGACGAAAAAACTGCCATCAAGCGCTGCGAACCCCAAAAACTGGATGAACTCCTTCACCCCGTCTTCAGCAAAGAAGCACTTGCCAAGGCTGAAGAACTCACTCGCGGTCTTCCCGCCAGCCCGGGTGCTGCTTGCGGTCAAATCGTCTTCTTCGCAGACGATGCTGCAAAATGGCACGAAGATGGACACAAAGTGGTCATGGTTCGCATTGAAACCTCTCCCGAAGACCTCGCAGGTATGGCTGTGGCAGAAGGCATCCTCACCGCACGCGGTGGTATGACCAGCCACGCTGCCGTGGTGGCACGTGGTATGGGTAAGTGCTGCGTCAGCGGTGCAGGCGCCATCAACGTGGACTATAAGAACAAGACAGTTGAAATTGACGGAACTGTACTTCACGAAGGTGACTACATCTCCTTGAACGGTACAAACGGTCGTGTCTATAAAGGAGCCATCAAGACTCAGGCTGCTGAACTCTCCGGAGACTTCGCTGCTTTGATGGACCTCTGTGCAAAATACACACACTTGCAGGTTCGCACCAACGCCGACACTCCTCACGATGCTGAAGTGGCTCGCAAATTTGGTGCAGTCGGCATCGGTCTCTGCCGCACGGAACACATGTTCTTTGACAACGAAAAGATTGTGGCAATGCGTGAAATGATTCTTGCTCCCGATGTGGAAGGACGCAAGAAGGCGCTCGCCAAATTGTTGCCCTATCAGAAAGAAGACTTCAAGGGCATCTTCCGCGCCATGAACGGTTATCCCGTGAACGTTCGTCTTCTCGATCCCCCTCTCCACGAATTCGTTCCCCACGATGCAAAGGGACAGGAAGAAATGGCAAAAGCAATGGGCGTGACAGTAGAATATATCCGCCAGCGTGTGGAAAGCCTCTGCGAACACAACCCGATGCTTGGTCACCGTGGCTGCCGTCTTGGCAACACCTATCCTGAAATCACCCAGATGCAGACTCGCGCCATCCTTTCCGCAGCCATTGAACTGAAGAAAGAAGGTCTTGACCCGCATCCCGAAATCATGGTGCCCCTTACCGGTATCCTCTACGAGTTTGAGGCTCAAGAGAAAGTCATCCGTGACGAAGCCGCTCGACTCTTCGCAGAAGAAGGTGTTGAAATCCCCTTCAAGGTCGGAACCATGATTGAAATTCCTCGTGCTGCCTTGACTGCAGACCGCATCGCTTCTCGTGCTGAATACTTCAGCTTCGGTACGAATGACCTTACTCAGATGACCTTCGGCTATTCTCGTGATGACATTGCCAGCTTCTTGCCCGTATATCTCGAGAAGAAGATTTTGAAGGTTGACCCGTTCCAGGTTCTTGACCAGAATGGTGTAGGTCAGCTTGTGAACATGGCTGTTGAGAAGGGTCGTTCAGTTCGTCCCGATCTCAAGTGCGGTATCTGCGGCGAACATGGTGGTGAACCTTCCAGCGTCAAATTCTGCCACAAAGTTGGTTTGAACTACGTCAGCTGCTCACCGTTCCGTGTGCCCATCGCACGCCTCGCAGCCGCCCAGGCAGCAGTTGAAGAGTAATCGAAACGTGCTGAAAATTAGCTATATAAAGGGCAAGTATCTGGGAAACAGGTGCTTGCCCTTACTTTTTTGTTCATGTTCTGCTTATTCGATTTGCAGTACAAGTTGGCAAAAATGGGGTAAATGTTTCCCAATTTTCAAGGTTCTGTTTCCCAAAGCATTTAAATGTTTCCCAGAAAACAACGATTGTTTCCCAAAAAATCGACCGTGTTTCCCAAAATAACATGGCGTTTTCCAAAGAATCATAATGAACAAAAAAGATATAGTAACTTAAAAAGATTTTCAGCTATGGCTACATTAAAAGCAATTGTTAAGGCAAAGATGAAAAACGGAATGTACAATGTTTACATCCGTTTTACCCAAAACAGACAGTTCTCCTACTTCAGAACGTCATGGATGGTTAATGAAAAAGGTCTCAGTGATGACAAGAAGGACATCATTGATCCTTTCGTGATTCAACAGTCTTCTGTTTTGATTGATAAATTCTACACTCGACTCAACCAAGTTGATTCATCGAATTGGTCAGCAAGTGAGGTTTTGCAGTTTGTTCAGGACTTTGACAAGGATATGTCTTTCTCTGATTATGCAAGAAAGCATATAGATAAGCTGATTGCACGAGGACAGGAACGTACTTCTCGTAATTACAAGTGGGCAATACAACACATGGAGAGATTTGCCCAGACAGATAACATCATGTTCTCACGTCTCACTTCTGCTTTTCTTAACCGATGGATTGAAGCTCTTGCAGAGACAAATCGCTGTAAGGAACAATACCCTGTATGTATGAGAGAGGTCTATAAGGCTGCTCTTAAGGAGTTCAATGATGAGGAACTTGGGATTGTTAAAATTAAGAATCCTTGGGGTAATGTGACAATTCCAAGAAGTGATATTCCAGAGAAGCGTGCAATTCCTGCAAGCAAGTTACGTGCTTTCTTCAATGTCGTTCCAGACAGAAGCAGATTCACAAACCCTCTTATGGAGGTCGGTCAGGATGTTGCATTGATTTCATTCGGTATGTGTGGACTCAATGCGGTTGACATTTTCAATGCAAAGAAGGATCAGTATGTAAATGGTATTTTTCATTATGAGCGTCAGAAGACTAAAAAGACTAGATCAGACAATGGTTACTTTGAGGTTCGTGTTCCTGAGTTCATCAAGCCGACTTTCGAGAAGTACCTTTCCAAGGATCCAAAATCGCCATGGTTGTTCAACTTCCATGAGCGTTTGTCCACTTCCGATTCCTTCTGTGCAAATGTGAATATTGGAATTAAGCAGGTTTGGGAGAAAGTCGAGGAAGGCTATAGAGCATCTTTGTATTCTTTTCGTCACAGTTGGGCAACGATAGCACAGAATGAATGTGGTGCTACCATGAACGAGGTTGATTTCGGTCTCAACCATTCTATCAATCGAATGGCTAAGGTATATGTAAAAATCGATTTTACTCCTGCCTGGATTCTCAATGAGAAGGTTATTGATTTCATTTTCTTTACTGATAAAGAATCTAAGCATGTTGAGAAGGAAGATAAAACCTTTGAGAAGATTTCTAAGTATAACAATATTCATGCAGAGGCATTCGTAATGGGTAAGAAAGTATGTGCTCTCGAAGACACCGGCTTTACCAATGTTGATCAAGTAATGGATAAACTTGTCACCCTACTCCCAAAGAAATTCAAGAATGCTCGTGTTCAATTTAAGATCACTAACGTTGACAAGAATCTTACTCAGATGTATCAGCGTTTAATATCATAGAATCATTATACAATAGTTCGTTAAAAATTCAACATATGGCCTAACAGCTATGCCGCACAGCCAAAGAGTTCTTTGAAAATGTGATTAATTAAAGTTTGATTCGGTCGGTATCGGGACACG
>NZ_JADYUH010000045.1 GCF_021531665.1 Prevotellamassilia timonensis | reverse complement strand
GTAGGGTTTGAAACGCCTCAATGTATGGTTCAATGTATAGTTTGTGTATAGTTTGCGCCTCAAACTATACATTTCGTAACATGCGCTAAATCAGCAGAATGCAGGGTTAAATGTAGGGTTTGTGTATAGTTTGTATAGTTTTTTGTTTTCCCTTTTTATAACGTATATAGTAATGCAAGCGAAGCGCGGGAAAACCCTACATGGTGCTTACAAATAACATTATAGCATTTGTTTTTTGAAAGTTATTTGCTCAAAATAGATTAGGTACATGGTTAATCTATGCCAAGATTTGCATTTTCCTATGTGTAATGCATCATTAAATAAATAAAAAGTATCACTTTTGCATATTATATGATAGGTTGATTATTGCAAAGTCATCCACATAGTTGCTTTGCACCTTAAATTGATGTAGTAATGACAAAGAATACAATGGGAACCAAGCTTCCCCGAAAATTGGAGCAAAAGATGCAGATTGTAGGTGAGCAGATTAAGTTAGCTCGCTTGCGTCGGAATCTGAGTGTGGCTCAGGTGGCTGAACGCGCCACCTGTTCACCGCTTACTGTGTCCAAAATAGAAAAAGGGATTCCTACTGTTGCAATAGGGATCTATATACGTGTTTTGTATGCACTGCAACTTGACGATGATATTTTATTGCTTGCCAAAGAAGATAGAATGGGAAAAGCTTTGCAAGATTTGAGTTTGAAAACAAGAGAACGTGCATCCAAGAAAAAAATTACGGGATAAGGAACGTTCAAAAGAAAGTGCTTACGTTTTTGGTCGGTTTCTTAGCGCGCCCTTTTGTAAGTTTCGTCAGTCACATAGCCCGCTATGCTCCTTCCTCGGGTGAAAATCTGACCTCGAAAATCTAATTCAAATATGACGCAACTTATTATTTTCATATTACTTAGTTTCTTAAAACAAAGTTACATTAAACCCTACACAGTGGCGATTTCAACTTCGCAGCTGTGTAGGGTTTGTTTAGTCCTTCTAACTATCGGTTTCCTTTCAGACGATTACAACTTCAACGGCTCACAAGAGGCATTTTGAATCCGACGCAGGGGTATTTCCGTTTTTTTCGGTTGACACAAGATGTCTCCAGTGTCCCCCTCGTCAGCGGAAGGAGTCGGTGAGGAGTTTGATTTCGATGTTGGGAGAGATGCGTTCGTAAAGGATGTTATAGACTGCATCAAGGATGGGCATGTTCACGTGATAGTGGCGGTTGATGTCCTTCATGCACTTTGTGCCGTAGTATCCCTCGGCAATCATTTCCATCTCAATTTGCGCCGACTTGACACTGTAGCCCTTGCCAATCATGGTGCCGAAGACGCGGTTGCGAGAGAAGTTGGAGTAGCCCGTCACGAGAAGGTCGCCGAGATAGACGCTGTCGTGGATGACACGGTCAATGGGATAGACGGCACGAAGGAAACGGTTCATTTCCAGCACGGCGTTGGACATGAGCACGCTCTGGAAGTTGTCACCATATTTCAATCCGTTGCAGATGCCGGCAGCGATGGCATAGACGTTCTTCAAGACGGAGGCATACTCAATGCCGATGACGTCGGAAGAGGTTTTTGTTTTGACGTAACCTGAGGCGAGGGTCTCGGCAAAGGCGGTGGCTTTCTCGTTGTCGGTGCAGCCGACGGTGAGATAGGTGAGGCGACTGAGCGCCACTTCCTCTGCGTGGCTTGGTCCGCCGAGCACGGCGAGGTTTTCATCGGGCACGTTATAGACCTGACGGAAGAACTCTGAGCAAACGAGATTCTCATCGGGCACAATGCCTTTGATGGCGGTGACGATGAAGTTCTGGTGAAGTTTGACCTTGAGTTTCTTCAGGTGGTTCTTCAAGTAGGGCGAGGGAGTGACGAAGACCATGGTTCGACACTGCCGCGCCGCCTCATTGATGTCAGTGGTGAAGGTGATGCGGGAAGTGTCGAAGTGTACGCTGGTGAGATAGGAGGGATTATGTTCCAAGCGGCGGAAATCCTCTATGGTGTCAGCGCGTCGCATGTACCACCAAATGTGGTCCACGCCTTCAAGCAGCATTTTCGCAATGGCGGTTGCCCAGCTTCCGCTGCCCATCACTACTATGTTTCCTAAATCATACATAAGCAGGTCTTTGCCCTTCTCCGGGCACTATACGATGGCAAGAAAAGTTCTTTCGCCACCTCTTATGCAAAGATTAGCAATTTGTTCCGAGATTCCAGTTTTCGATTTCCTGGAGGGAGGGTTTTTCCAGTTCGAGCTTATACTTCTTGATGACCTCCACGATTTGCTGCTGCAACTTCTGCGCCTTGACGTCTTGCAGGTCGGAGACAAGATAGTAGCCGACTTTCTGAAGCACGGGCACGAGGTCTTCGGGGATGCCGGCTTCCACATATTTTGAAACGGCATCGCGGGGCGCTTTCTTCTCGGGTTTCATCTGCGGGAAGAAGAGCACTTCCTGAATCTGGGTCTGTCCGGTCATGAGCATCACGAGGCGATCAATGCCAATGCCGATGCCGGAGGTGGGAGGCATGCCATATTGCAGAGCGCGCAGGAAGTCTTGGTCGATGAACATCGCTTCATCATCGCCCTTCTCGGAGAGACGGAGTTGCTCTTGGAAACGCTCTTCCTGGTCGATGGGGTCGTTGAGCTCAGAGTAGGCATTTGCCAATTCCTTTCCGTTCACCATGAGTTCAAAGCGTTCGGTGAGGGCGGGATTGGTGCGGTGTTTCTTGGTGAGGGGAGACATCTCCACGGGATAGTCGGTGATGAAGGTCGGCTGGATGAAGGTGCCTTCGCAGAACTCGCCGAAAATTTCGTCAATGAGTTTACCCTTTCCCATGGTGTCGTCAATTTCAAGACCGAGTTGCTTGCACACTTCTCTGATTTCCTCTTCGCTCTTTCCGTTCAGGTCGTGACCGGTTTTCTCTTTGATGGCTTCGAGGATGGGGAGACGGCGATAGGGCGCCTTGAAACTGATGGTTTTTCCGTCAATCACAGTCTCGGGCGTTCCGTTCACTGCCACGCAGATGCGTTCAAGGAGTTGCTCGGTGAAGTTCATCATCCAGTTGTAGTCCTTGTACTGCACATAGAGTTCCATGCAGGTAAACTCGGGATTGTGGTTGCGGTCCATTCCCTCGTTACGGAAGTTCTTTCCGATTTCATAGACCCCCTCGAAGCCGCCGACGATGAGTCGTTTCAGATAGAGCTCGGTGGCGATGCGGAGATAGAGGTCGGTGTCAAGGGAGTTGTGGTGGGTGATGAAGGGGCGTGCGCTGGCACCGCCGGGGATGGGTTGAAGGATGGGAGTTTCCACTTCGGTGTAGCCGGCTTCGTCCAGGACCTGACGCATGGTGCTGACGACCTTGCTGCGTTTGCGGAAGATTTCTTTCACCTCGGGATTGACGAGCAAATCGACATAGCGTTGTCGGTAGCGAAGTTCGGGGTCGTTGAAGGCGTCATAGACCACGCCGTCTTTCTCCTTCACGACGGGAAGGGGCTTAAGACTCTTGGAAAGGAGGGTGATTTCGCGAGCGTGGACGGAAATTTCTCCGGTCTGAGTGCGGAACACGAAACCTTTCACGCCGATGAAATCGCCGAGGTCAAGGAGTTTCTTGAACACGGAATTATAGAGAGTCTTGTCTTCTTCGGGACAGATGTCGTCGCGGGTGACATAAACCTGAATGCGTCCCTTGGAGTCCATCAGCTCAGCGAAACTTGCCTTACCCATGATTCGTCTTCCCATCAGACGACCTGCGATGCAGACTTCACGAGGCGTTTCAGCATCTTCGCTGAAGTTGGCTTTGATTTCGTCGCTGTAGGCATTGACGGGATATTCTGCTGCGGGATAGGGTTCAATGTGGAGTGCGCGGAGTTCGTCCAAAGATTGTCTGCGCTGTATTTCTTGTTCGTTGAGCTCTAAGATGTTCATCGCCATGTTTGTTTTGAGTCGTATGTTATAAAATAAGGAGTGACGTATTAGATATAATATATATAATGTGTGTCGGCGCCAAAATCTCCACAAATGAAAGAATTTTGGAGAAGATTCATGAGAAAGCGCACAACTTCGGCACAAAAGTACGAATTTTTCACTCCTCCCACATGTTTTCCGCAGAGAAAGTTTCTTCTCTCACACGGCTCTTTCATTTAAGGGGTGTTTCCTTAGGGCGCGACACTTACCGCGGCGCGACGGTAAGTGACGAAGAGGCGCGGCAGTAAGTGACGAAGCGGTGCGACGGAAAGTGACGAAGAGGCGCGACGGAGTGACGAGCGGAGGGAACGAGGCGTGCTTCCCTCATACGCAAACGAGACTGCAACCGTTCGTTTCCGATGTGGTTGCAGCCCCGTTTGAAGGAGTATGAGATGTATTTCTCAGTTTTTACTTGATGCCGAGTTTTTTGGCGATGGCAGCAGGAATGGCGCTCTTGTGGATGAGGATGTTCATGGTCTTGTAGGCAACGTATGCTTTGGAGGCGTAGAACATGCCATGATATTTTCCGTAGTCACCCCAGGAGTTCTTCACCATGAAGTACTCGTGTCCTTTGGGGTCTTTGGCAATGCCATAGATCACCATGCCGTGGTCGTCGGTGGTTTCCCAGTTGTCGTAGCCAATCTGGCGGAGTTCCTGGGTGATGGTCAGTTCGTCTTCGCTTTCAATGGGTGCGCCGGCGTCGGACGTACCGCTCCAGCGAGCAGCGTCGGAGCCGGTGAGGTCTTTCACTTTGAGGTCACGAGGAACATAGGCATAGCCTTTTCCGTTGCGACGGCCAAAGTAGGTCTCAGACACGTCGGCTCCCCAAGCAAAGGTGTAGCCGTTCTTCACTGCGGTTTCCATGACTTCCATGAACTCGTTCAGCGGGAGGTTGTAGCTTTCAGCCCAGCGCCAGTTGTCTTGGATTTCAAGAATGAACTTGGAGTAGAAGGGATGGTGGGTGTAGGAAGTGAGGCTGACATAGTCATCGGGATTCAAGCCGAGATAGTCGGTGACGTAGGTCTGCGGCGTGTAGGTCTTCTTGCCAACTTTAACCTCAGTGGGGAGTTCGCCGAAGTAGTTACGATAGATTCCGTCGAGGTCTTTTTTCCAAGTCAGGGAAATTTTGTTGAGTTTACCCTTCGCAATGGCGGAGACGTAGGCAGAAGCAACGGCATCGAGTTGGTTGAAGTTGAAGAGAGAGTCACCGTAGAGGGTTCCGGGAGCGGGCATGGCGTCCTGCGGAACGATGCCGTAGTGTTTGAGGCAATAGATGGCATCATAGAAAGAACCACCCTGTGAGAAGCTGGCGTCGCCGTGGGTGCGAACTGCCTTGTCTGCGCGATCCATGTAGGTCTTATAGACAAGGAAGGATTCACAGAGGTCATGTTCGCCCTTGCCCATGCGGAGCAATTCTGCTTCAAGGAAACCGAGGGAGGAATATGCCCAGCAAGTTCCGCTTTGGTTCTGGTCTTTGATGGAGGTGATGGGGTTTTCACGCACGACAGTGAACTTCACGGTGTCGTTCTTTTCCTGTGCACCGAGACTTCCGGGCAGTGAGAAGAGTGCGACTGCAATCAGAAGAAGATTCTTTTTCATTTCGTTTTTGATAAATTGTTTATAGGTTAAAATGATTGTGTCAAAGAATGAACGGACTGGCGTCAGCGTGCTCTGCCATGTAGTTCTCCACTTCCAACGCGCGATAGGGGATGGTTTCTTCGCCGAGGAAACGGCAACCGTCGGGGGTGATGAGGACATCGTCTTCAATGCGCACGCCGCCGAAGTCACGATATTCGTTAATCTTGTCAAAACAGAGGAATTCGGAGTTAATGCCCTCACGCTGCCACAGGTCGATGAGGTCGGGAATGAAATAGATGCCGGGCTCGTCGGTGACGACATGACCCACTTCTAACTTGCGGGCAAAGCGCAAAGCGTTGATGCCGAACTGGGAGGAGGGACGAGTCTCTTCGTCGTAGCCGACGTGGATTTGACCGAGACCTTCCATGTCGTGAACATCCATTCCCATCATGTGTCCCAAACCGTGAGGCAGGAAGAGCGCATGAGCACCGGCGCGAACGGACTCTTCGGTGTCGCCCTTCATGAGCCCGAGTTCTTTCAAACGATCGGTCATGAGGCGGCAGACGGCGTAGTGCACATCCCACCATCTGACTCCCGGACGGGCGTGGCTGAGTGCAAGGTCATGGCAGTCCGCCACGATGTCGTGGATTTCACGCTGGCGCGTGCTGAACTTTCCTCCGATGGGCGAGGTGCGGGTGTGGTCGGAACAATAGTTCTCGTTGGTCTCGGCACCGGCATCGCAGAGCAAAAGACGCCCCTTTTCGAGAGGAGTGGCAGAGGGATAGCCGTGGAGGATTTCTCCGTGCATGGAAACAATGCTTTGGAAGGAGACATGACTGCCGTAGGCAAGAGCAATGCCTTCCAACACACCGCCAATGTATTGTTCTGTCACGCCGGGACGGCAAAGTCGCATCGCTGCCGTGTGCATTTTGTAGCCGATGGCGGAAGCTTTTTCCAACTCGACGATTTCTTCCTCGCTCTTGAGGCTTCTGAGTTTGACCACGGCGTGGATGAGTTCAAGGGAAGCGGCTTCGCGCTGCTTGGAGTGGTGAATGCCGAGCAGGTCGGTGATGGCAAGCATGGTGTCGTGACGATAGGGCGGCAGGAAGTGAACGCGTCTTCCGGCTTGAGCGGCTTGTTTCACACGCTCTTCAAAGGTTGCCATGTCAATGCAACCCTTGGCGCCGGTTTCTTCCGCCATGGCTTTGACGGAATGGACGGAACCATACCACACAATGTCGTCAATGTCAATCTCATCGCCTGCCAACCAAACTTCCCCGCTCTCGGCGTCCAACAGTGCTGCGAGACCGGAGCGGTGCTCGCCGAAGAAATAGAGGAAGGTGCTGTCTTGACGATACTTATAAGCATTGGCAGGATAGTTCATCGGACTCTCGTTGTTGCCGAAAAGAACTATCAATCCGTTGCTGACTGACTCGCAGAGTCGCTGTCTTCTCTCGACGTATGTTTCTTTGGAAAATAGCATGGCGTATATTGATTTACTCGCTACAAAGTGACGTCTCACCGCCAAGAACGGCGGCAAAACAGTAGTAACGAAGAGGTTCTCGAAGGCAAAAGTACTAAATTCTTGAACAAATTCTTACATTTGCACATATTTTAGCGGTTTATCCTGTTTTTATCTGCTAAAACGGGACTGCACGGAGACGACTCACACATTATATATTATATAGGAATATTACGGAGATGACTAAATCCGATTCGGAGATGACTAAATCTGTTTTTCCCGACCACACGGGGCTCGTGCTGGAGGGAGGAGGCATGCGTGGGGTCTTCACCTCAGGCGTTTTGGACTGTTTCATGGATCGAGGCATCACATTCCCCTACTGCGTCAGCGTTTCCGCCGGCGCCTGCAACGGCTTGTCTTTCAAAAGCCGACAGCGCGGACGCGCCAAAATCACCAACATCGACATGCTGGCGGAACACCGCTACATCGGAATGAAATATCTTTGGACGCAACACAGCATCCTCGACCAGCAACTCATCTATGACGCCATTCCCAACACACTCCTGCCCTTTGACTATGACGCCTGCTTCCGCAATCCGATGGAATTTGAAATGGTCACCACGGACTGCGTCACGGGAAAGGCACACTATCTGACAGAACACCAAGACCCGCAGCGACTCCTGCAAATCGCCAAAGCTTCCAGCTCACTACCCTTCGTCTGCCCCATGGTGAACATCGACGGAAATCTCATGCTTGACGGAGGAATCATCGACTCCATCCCCGTGGAGCGCGCCATCGCCACAGGACACCCCTTCAATGTCGTGGTTCTCACCCGAAACAAAGGATACCGACCCACCGACAAAGACCGAAAAATGCCACGTTTCATCTATCGAAACTATCCGCGCCTGCGCCTCCTCCTGAGCCACCGCCACGAATACTATCGCCGACAACTCGAACTCGTGGAGCGAATGGAGGAAGAGGGACGCATCCTCGTCATCCGACCCATGAAACCCATGGAGGTGAGCAGACTCGAGGACGACGTGCAAAAACTCACTGCGCTCTACGAAGAAGGCTATCAGCAAGCAGCGCTCGTGATTGACAAATTCATACAGAACAATCCCTAATCCATTTCTTTTTTGATAGGCAAACTGCGCATTTTCCTTCTTTTATCAAGAAAATAGTTTGTTTATCTTTTTCATTTTTGTTACCTGCCTTCGCAGTGCGAAAGGTAGAACGACTTTGGCATCAGCATCCGTTTGCCTGCAGAACGATGGTGCTGAGGATGTCTTGAGTCCTCGGAAACAAGCAAAGCAGTCCCGGACTTACATCCAATCGCGGGCTGCCTTCGCCAAACTAAACTAAACTTTCATGTCTAACGCGTCGACGCTCGTTCAGCGCCAACCAAACGAAAACAAACTAAACTATGGAAAAATTCAAAAGAAAATGGCTCTTGTTCTTTCTGTCTGTCGCGGCAATTTGCGTGGCTGGTGCGTTTCTCCCCGACAGCCCCGGACTCTGGGAAAGCAATGCGGCGGTAGATACCGCTGACGTGGCGTGGATGATTACCGCCACCATCTTTGTGCTCATGATGACACCGGGTCTTTCCTTCTTCTACGGCGGCATGGTCGGAAAGAAGAACGTCATCAGCACCATCCTCCAAGGTTTCATTGCCATGGGCATCGTCAGCGTGCTCTGGGTCGTGGTCGGCTTCAGCCTCTCCTTCGGCGAGGACATCGGAGGCGTCATTGGCAATCCGCTCACTTTCTTCATGTTCCGTGGTGTGGGAGGACAGACCGACGAACTCCTCGCACCGACCATCCCGCTAGCACTCTTCGCCCTGTTCCAAATGAAGTTTGCCATCATCACTCCCTCGCTCATCACCGGCTCGTTTGCCGAACGCGTGAAATTCTCAGCCTACATGGTCTTCATGGTGCTCTTCTGCCTCGTCATCTACTGTCCGCTCGCCCACTGCACCTGGCACCCCGAGGGACTCTTCCGCAGCTGGGGCGTGGTTGACTTCGCCGGTGGCATCGTGGTTCACGCCTCCTCCGGCGTGGCAGCCCTCGCCGGTGCGGTCTTCCTCGGACGCAGAGTACAGGGAGCACGCAGCGACGCACCCGCCAACATCCCCTACGTTGTCCTCGGCGCTGCCATGCTCTGGCTCGGATGGTTCGGCTTCAACGCCGGTTCTTCGCTCCACGCCGACGCCGTGGCTGTGAAAGCTTTCCTGAACACCAACACCGCCTGCGCCACCGCCATGCTTTCTTGGATTTTCCTTGACGCCATCCAAGGACGAAAAGCCTCAGCCATGGGAGCTTCTGTCGGCGCCGTCGTCGGACTGGTCGCCATCACCCCGTCTGCAGGCTACGTCAGCGTGGGGCAAAGTCTTTTCATTGCCTTCGCCACAACACTGGTTTGCAACTGGGCATGCCACCGCACGGAACGTTCACACCGTCTGGACGACGCACTTGACGTCTTCCCCACCCACGGCACAGGCGGCATCGTCGGCACCCTCCTCACCGGCATCTTCATTCAAGAGGGACTCATCAGCGGCACCGCTGAGGGCTTCACGGTCTTTCTTCTCCACGTCGCCGCTGTCAGCATTGTCTTTGCCTACACGTTCATCATGAGCATGGCGCTCTACTGGCTCGTCAACAAAATGATTCCAATGTGTGTCAGCCGCCAGAGCGAACAGATCGGCTTGGACGTCAGCCAACACGGCGAAAGCTACAATTTCGCCAACTTGGACGACCCAGACGACAGAGGCGAGATGAAATACTAATCACAAAACACTTGAAAAATTTGCACACGGGGCTTGAATGTCTCGGAAAGAGGGTTTACACTTATCAGCGCTTAAACCTCTGATATACAACTAAATCCTTTTTTACTGCGGGACCCGTCGTTTTGAAAAGAACACAAAACGACGGGTTTCTTTTATTTTCTCTCAAAACCGTTCGTTTCAACGCCTTACCCACAAAACTGTAACCCCTCTCTCTTGGGAAGGAGGAGATAGGAGTCCCATGCATTGAAGAAAACAGCCAAATGCCGGAATGAAAAACAGCCAAATGCCGGAATGAAAAACAGCCAAATGAAGGAATGAAAAATAGCCAACTGAAGGAATGAATTTAGCTAAACATTTGGATATTAGAAATTTATCACCAATTTTGCATCGTCAGAAACATAACAAAAACATGGATAAAACATACAAGAAAAGGATTGCTGACAAACTGCTATCAGAACAGTTGGAAGCAGCCGGTGCAGTCTTGATTCAAGGTCCCAAATGGTGCGGGAAAATGACGACTGCGCAACAAGCAGCTGTCAGCAGTATGTTTCTGAACGCCCCCTCTTTCATGATGGTGCTGACCGGCGTTGGAACCTACGCCTACACAAGAACAGACGGCGTGACCGTGGTGTCCATCTCCGCCTTGGGAGTGTGAACAACTCGGAAATGCAGAAAAAAAAGAATCGTGACGACAATGACTTGCATCACGATTCTTTTTTTCTATTTATACTCCTAATCAAAGGGGATTTTCAAAGAGTATTTTGACAATCTTACTCATTACATTCCCGCAATAATCTGCCCTTCTGCGTAAATTTTACGCAAATTATTTTGTGGTGTAAAAATAACGTCGCATTTTTGCAGCGTAAAACTTACACAACAAGAAATATGGACCATACAAAAGACAGTACTAAAGAAATGACCTATTGCTACAAGTATCCACATCCGAGTGTGACAACGGACTGCGTCATCTTTGGATTTGACGGAACGAAACTGAAAGTTCTTTTGGTGAAACGCGCCCTCGAACCTTTCCAAGGGCGTTGGGCGTTTCCGGGCGGATTCATGAAGATGGATGAAAGTGCCGAGGAGGGTGCGCTGCGCGAACTGCAAGAAGAAACTGGGCTGCAAGGTGCCTACATCCGACAGTTCCACACCTTCACCGCTCCCAATCGTGACCCTCGCGAGCGTGTCATCACCATTGCCTACTACGCCTTGGTGCGCATGCAAGAAGTGAAGGGCGGCGACGACGCTGCCGAAGCAAGATGGTTTGCATCGGACGATATTCCTCAGTTGGCATTTGACCACGACCAAATTCTCCGAAAAGCGACAAAGGCTCTGCGCCAGCAAATTCACTTTGAGCCCGTGGGCTTTGAACTGCTTCCCGAAGAGTTCACCATCAAAGAACTGCAGAACCTCTACGAAGCCATCTTGGACGTGCGCTTCGACCGTCGTAACTTCTACAACAAAATGAAGCGACTGGAAATGCTGGAGCAAACAAACGAGACGGTGAATCCCTCCAACAAAAAAGAAGCCTTCCTCTTCCGCTTCAACAAGGCGAAATATGAGGAGTTGAAACAAAAAGGATTCAAGTTGGAATTTTAACAGTGTATTATGGACAACGGATTTATAATGACTCCTTCAACGGTAGTCACCAGTTCACGTCTGAAAACGCTATGCGAACGATACCATCAAGCACTTTGTTTTGGTGAAAAACCAAGTTGTATGCCTAAGATTCGCATCAGATATGTTGAAGAGCGTGGGATTTTTGGGTACGCTGAGTTTGGTGATTTCTTTTTCTTTTCCGATGACTTGTACGTATGGAAACAAGAAGAAAAATATGCAGAAGACCACAGCTATGATGTCGTTGATGGGCTTTTTGATGGCAAATGCACGAGACAGGGATATGCTTGCCGTTTTCTATATGCAGGAGCAGACACCAATTATGTAGACAGCAACGGTGAATCCATCTTTGTTGGAGACGTGATTGAGATAAAAGAGGAAGGAAACAAGTCCCAGTTGGCACTGAGCTACTTTCCTTACGATGAGCACGAGGATATGAAGTATTGTTTTGTTCTTGACAATCATTCTCTATCTCTTGAGGATTGTGTCGGCAGAGAAGACTTGCGTCTCACGCGCATTGGAACCTCTTTCTTTCAATTGAGTCCACATGATGAGACTGAAGATATGAACAAGAAAATTCGAAATTTTAACGACTGGCACGATACCAATGAAGAACATGATGAGAAAGTGCTCATGGCGAAATACACACCTAATTTCGATCAAGAACTGTGGAAGTATCATGGTTTGGTAATCATCGGTGCAACCTATAACTGGAGATAAGAACACCCCTTAACCTATTTGTAACACATGGAAAGAAAAGATTATATCACCACCATTCAAGAGTTGCTAAAAGGCAGGAATGAAGAGTTTGATAAAGCGGATGTCAAAAGAATTCGCTTGATTCGTCACAAGGATTCCCGCAAAGAAAAAGTTATTGGTGGGAAAGTATACGACAGTTCGCTCTATGACATTTATCTATATGAGAATGAAGCTTTCTTGACCTATCAAAGCGAACAACGTGTATCTAAATTAAAAAATGTGGACTATCTTGTTTCGTTCATCGGTGAGGAAAGTACCTCGTCAAGATTTGTTGGCGTTTACAAAAACTATGGCCCTTTTCAAAAGCATTCTTCATGCGAAGGAGACATCTTTGCAAAATTCGACATTCAGGAAATACCTGGTTTTGAATTACTCAAAGAAAGAGTGGTTATCGACTGGAAAAATCCGATACAGTGGTTGCAACACTACCACGAAATGCCTGTCATTCGGATTGACCGAGGCTTGATGGAAAATAATCTGCCCGTATTTGTGAGATATGAGGACGTCGTGTTGAACTACACTCAACTGCAGGCAATCATAAACAGCAATAACTCCGAATGGAAGACAAGGTTGGAAAGTTGCAACTGCATTTACTTGATTCTTGACAAAAGTAATGGGAAACAATACGTAGGCTCCACCTACAACACCAAGGGAATCTGGGGTAGATGGAGCAATTATGCCAAAAACGGACATGGAGACGATGTGGAACTAAAGAAATGTGTAGAAGCAGACTCTAAATATGCCGAGAAAAATTTTCAGTGGTGTATTCTTGAGACTCTTCCCATCAAAGTTCTGGAAGATCAAGCCATTGAACGCGAGTCGCTTTATAAGCGTAAGTTGGGTACAAGAACACATGGACTCAACAAGAACTAAGAAGCCTTCCTCTTCCGCTTCAACAAGGCGAAATATGAGGAGTTGAAACAAAAAGGATTCAAGTTGGAGTTTTAAGGACTGTTGTTTTCATTCCGTTTTAAAGTCATTACACCCCTAAAAAGAGTGAAATAATATGTTAGGAGCAATCATTGGCGACATCGTGGGCAGCACCCGTGAGTGGCACAACATCAAGACAGAGAAATTTGAATTAGTTCCCAAAGGCAGCCGGTTCACAGACGACACGGTCATGACGCTCGCCGTGGCAGAATGGCTGATGACCGACCCTCTACACCGTCCGGAGACTTTGGTAGAAACCATGCAGCGATTGGGAAGGAAATACATTTACGCCGGCTACGGCAGGAGGTTTTCCACGTGGCTGTTGAGCATAAATCCCCGCCCCTACGGCAGTTTCGGCAACGGTTCTGCCATGCGTGTGAGTCCGGTCGGATTGTATGCCAACTCTCTTGAAGAAGCACTGGAGTTGGCGCGCATCACGGCTTCTGTTTCCCACGACCACCCGGAGGGCATCAAGGGAGCACAAGCCATCGCAGGTTGCGTGTTCCTGAAGAAGAACAACAGTTGGGAAAGTGGAAGAAGAATTTGGAGTTTTATTAAAGATGAAATTGGATACGACCTTGATTTCGATCTTGACGAACTCCGCAAGACCTACAGTTTTGACATCACCTGTCAAGGCAGTGTGCCCGTTGCCATCAAGGCTTATCTTGAACGAAGTGATCATCCTGCTGAGGAGGCGTTGCGGCTTGCCATTTCCATGGGTGGTGATTCTGACACCATTGGAGCGATGACAGCCTCCATTGCCGGCGCACAAAGTTTACACGTGACCGGCGGTGAATTCAGCGACAACCTCATTGCACAATGCCGCGCCCTGCTCCCCGCCGACCTGCTTGACATCAACGACCGCTTTGAGGCTTTTGTCAGTCGTCCGCTTCATCAGTCTTACTATGTGGATGGGAATCTGTTTGCCGGTGAATATCCCGGCGATAGGAGCGATGAGTTGGCAGCAGAAAAACTGAGAAGAATGCACCACTTTGGCGTGCGCCATTTCATCGACCTCACCGAGGAGGGTGAGCTGCGCCCCTATCGCCAACTCTTGCCCGACGACTGCACCTATCATCGCTTCCCTATCCGCGACTTGGATGTTCCCGAGTCGGTTGAGGTAGCACAACGAATTCTGAACGAGATAGATTATCTGAAACAAAAAGACGGATACACGTACATCCATTGCTGGGGTGGCGTGGGCCGCACAGGCACCATCGTGGCTTGTCACCTTGCTCGACAGATGAAAGAGCCTACTTTGGAAGAGGCACTTACAGCCATGCGCATCAAATTCTCGGAAATGCCGAAATCATCACATCGCAATGCCCCCGAGACAAGAAAACAGACAGACTTCGTGCATCAGTTTGCGAAAACATGCCTACAGAAGAAAGCAGAAATGAAGTTGCGAACCCAAGACCGCATCCGCGGCTCACTGATGGCGGGCGCCGCCGGCGATGCGTTGGGCTACACCGTGGAGTTCATGAGACGCCACGAAATCCTTGCGAGATACGGCAACCACGGCATCACGCAGTTTGAACTCGACCGCGAAGGAAAGGCTTTGGTCAGCGATGACACGCAGATGACGCTCTTCACTGCATGTGGCATGTTGATGGGTGTGACACGTGGCTCTATGCGAGGCATCGGAGGACAGCCGGAAGGTTATGTGGATGTAGCTTATCTTGATTGGTACTATACGCAGACGGGCAAAAAGAGGGCGTTCCGCCACACCTGGCTCCGCGACCTTCCCGAGCTCGCTCACCGCCGTGCTCCGGGGAACACGTGTCTGTCGGCTTGCGAGAGTATGTATCAAAATGAAATGGTGCAGAATCACAGCAAAGGTTGCGGCGGCATCATGCGCGTGGCTCCCATGGCCCTGCTTTTGGCAGGCTACTGGAGTCGTGGGTCATCGCCTTATGACATTGAGCAAATGGACAGAGCGGGAGCAGAAGTGGCAGCCGTCACCCACAAGCATCCCTTGGCATTCCTGCCGGCAGCCATGCTGACTCACCTCATCTACCGTGTGATTAGAATGGACGAGGTGGAGGTAAAGGCGCGCATTGCGGACATTGCCCTTGAAACCATTGAAGCACTGAACCATATCTATAAGGGACAATACGCTGAGGACAAACACATCCTTGCCCGTCTCACTCACGCCGCCGTGAAACTTGCCCAAAACGAAAAGAGCGATGCAGAAAACATTCGCACCCTCGGCGAAGGGTGGACCGGAGAAGAAGCGTGGGCGATTGCGCTCTACTGCGCAGTGCGTCACATTGACAACGCTGAGCAGGCTCTCATCGCTGCCGTCAATCACGACGGAGACAGCGATTCCACAGGCTCCATCTGCGGAAACATCATGGGAGCAATTTATGGCTACGAAGCCATCAAACGCCGGCGTCTTTTCTGTCCGCGGGGAAAGGAGTTGGAAGAAACACTGGAACTTTCCAACCTCATCCTCGCCCTTGCCGACGACCTCTTCACCAGCTGCATCATCAGCGAATGTGCCCCCATTGACACACCTGAAAAGATTCAGTGGTATGAACGTTATTGCGAAATGCAACCCGCAGGCATCCGGACGCCCATGGATGAGGAATACAACCTTCTACGCTTCCTAACGGCACAAGAAGAACACTACAAGCAAGCTTTGGAAGAAATCAAAGCCGGACGGAAACGCTCACACTGGATTTGGTACATCTTCCCGCAGTTAGCGGTCTTGGGGCACAGCTACAACGCAAAGTACTATGGCATCAGCGGTCTGGACGAAGCGAAAGCCTATCTTGCCCACCCCACTCTTGGCCCGAGACTGAGAGTCATCACTCATGCACTACTTGACAACGAAACGAGAGTGCCCACTGAAATACTGGGTAGCATTGATGCCATGAAAGTGCGTTCCTGCCTGACCCTTTTCAATGCCGTCTCCCCCGACGACATCTTCCAACTCGCTTTGAACAAGTTCTATGACGGAAAGCCGGATCCGCTGACCTTGGAGCATCTGCGATAGACGCAGAAACCACCATCCGCATCTCCGAGTCACATCGGGAAACACCTCCGAGTCACATCGGGGAAACAAAACATCGGCACCACGCTTTTCTCGGTGAGAAAGAATCTCCCTTGAACAGCGTGGTGCCGTTTCTGTGCGCCGATTTGTCATTCTCGTCCCTATTCCTTTTTATTGCTGTCCGGTAATACACTTAACGGTTTGAAGCCTTGGTGCTTGTGTATGGTCACCAAGGCGTCATAGCGGCGTTTAGACATAACTTCAAAAGACGTTTACCGGACAACTTAACAATATGGAGGAGGCGTTCAAAACGTCACTGTTTCTCTATTCTTAGAATTTTTGCATCAGCCAAGCCCCTTGGCTTCACTGATACAATTCGGTATTAAAAGTAGTGGTGACACGTTGTTTTCTTGCTTTTGCCTGTCTCAGCCAATTTCTGACGTACGGATTGCTGAGAAACTGAGGAGTGGCGCTGACCGCAATGCGTTCAATCTGCGGAGTGAGGATGGGCGTAGGATATTGGTTGCAGAGGAGCATGAAGAAGCCGGGACCGAGGACGTTGTCGTAGTTGTCCATGACGAACTTTGTTTCGAGTTCTTCGGATTCCCGGGTGAGTTTCTCCACTTTCTTTCCGAATTTGCGGTGAATACTTTCAGGGCTCTGACCGGCGCGCATCATGCGCATGGTTTGCTGCTGAATCTGCCACATTTCGTTTTCGATGCGGTTGTGTTTCCGGAAGAACTTGTAGAGTTTTTCATTGAGCGGTCCGCCGGTGACTCTCTGTCCGGCGTTGTCCACCTGAATGTTGAGATTCCCGTCTTCAATGACGATGGGCATGACGCACTGGTTTTGGGTGAACATCATGACCATCATGGTGGAGTCCACGTCGCCGACGAAGTTAAAACGTCCGTGAACGACCTCGCAGGAGTCAATGCAAATAGAGGAGGCTTCAAGCTTTTGGGAAACCCCCTCGGGGGTGACGCGCAGATAGAGCATTCTGCCGTCCAGGCAAGACATGGTGGAGTTGCCTGCAATGTTGTATTGTTCTGCACAAGAAGTGCACAACAACAAAACGGCGGAGAGGATGGCGGTCAGTTTGTTCATGAGAAAAATGGTCGGACGTTCTTTGGAAATGTCCTTTATTTCCATGACAAATATACTGTCTCTTTATTGAAACCTCCTCAGCGTATCACAAAAACTGACTGCGAAATAAATCTTTTTTGGGATTTAGTTCGCAGTCAGACGAAAAACATAAGGTGTTTTCACACAAAGGTGGATTTTTTTCATCTCAGTTTTGCACGAGCAACGTGTTTTTCAGCTACCGGCGTCTTCCTTTTTCTGTTCACTGTCGATTCGGAAGATGGTATAAACTTCCAACACGGTGGCAATGAGGAGCGTCACTTTCCATTCGGAGGAACGGAAGGGAGGTATGCCGAAGTGCTGGGTGAGCATAAGACCCGCTGTGACGAGCAGGAGCATGGCTCCGAGCACTTGTTGGCGGCGCAAACGTCGGATGATGAGGTTAGAGCCTTCGTAGGCGTCGTTGATTTGCAACGGACAGAAGAGCAATGCGCCCGCCGTGAAAACGAAGGACGCCACTTCTGGAGCGAAGAGGGGCATCACGGCTCCGAGGGGGAGAAGGATGCCTCCGAGACGGAAGAGGAACTTTTTCATACGCTGCAACAATTATTCCACCACATAGACGTCCTCGTCGGCGTTTTTCATGTAGAGGTTCACTCTCGCCACGCGCTCAACGGCTTCTTGCGAATTTTCCAACGCGTTGAGTTCTTGGGTGGCTTTTTCATATTGTTCCTCATACATTTGGATTTCTTTCCTCAACTCCACGTTTTGCAGGTGGAGTTCATAGCGATGCCAATAACTGTTGGGGTCGAGGAAGCCCACGACGAGAATGAAGATGATGATGCTCCAGAGATATTTTTGACGGAGAAGAGTCAATCCGAACTTTTTTAGTTTCTGTCCCATGGTCGTTTTTTACGATTTTCTGCAAAAATAGTCATTCGCACGGACTCTTCTGCGAGTCACGGCAGAAATTTCTTCTTTTGTGAGAAAAGAGGCGGCAAAGGAGGCTCAGAGGTCGTGGTGACGGAGACGATAGTCGGCAAGTTCTTCGTATTTTGTGCCGGGGCGTCCGTAGTTGGCAAACGGGTGGATGCTGATGCCGCCGCGGGGCGTGAAGAGTCCGGTGACCTCAATGTATTTTGGGTCCATAAGGCGGATGAGGTCTTTCATGATGACATTGACGCAGTCTTCGTGGAAGTCGCCGTGGTTTCTGAAACTGAATAGATAGAGTTTCAGGCTTTTGCTTTCGACCATGCGCTGGTCGGGGAGATAGGAGATGCGAATTTCGGCAAAATCGGGCTGTCCGGTGATGGGACAGAGGCTGGTGAACTCAGGGCAGTTGAAACGAACCCAGTAGTCGTTCTCGGGATGTTTGTTTTGGAAAGTCTCGAGCACCTCGGGGGCATAGTCGGACTTATACTCGGTCTTCTTGCCGAGAGCTTGGAGTTGAAGATTTTCGCGCATGATTTCTATGGAATAAGTGGGAGTTGGAACTAATTCGCTAAAAGATATGCCTTCGCTATATACCTTATTATATATACGTCGTTCAAAGCCGGAAGGGATTGTAGGAGATGCCGCTGTCAATGGTGTCTGTCCGTTCCACACGCTTCAGGATTCTGACGACACGGATGGTCAGCGGGAGGACGAGAATTTCATAGAGCGTCTTCAGCACCACCTGATTCAGCATGACCCACGGCATGACGTCCCAGGGAATGACGCCGCCGAGCGCCAAGGGGAAGAAGATGAGGGAGTCGGCACCTTCTCCGACCAGCGTGGAGGCTATGGCGCGCCACGAAAAAGCGGAGGCGGAAGTGACGGCGCGGCGAGAGCGGGACTTCATGATGCTCATGACGTAGGCATTGAGGAAAGAACCGACCAGAAAGGCGAGAAACGAAGCGCCGGCGATGCGGGGTGCCAGACCGAAGACGGCATGGAAGCCTTCCTGCCCTGTCCAGTAGGGTGCGGCGGGGAGCAAATCGGCAGCGAAGCCGAACAGAACGAAGAGGAAGTTCATGAAGAAGCCGAGCCAAATGACGAGGCGCGCCTTGACATAGCCATAGACTTCAACGATGCAGTCGTTGATGACATAGGAAACGGGGAAGACAATGAGACCGGCGGTCAATGACAGTCCTGCCACTTCAACTTGTTTGGCTTCGAGGAGGTTTGCCGCAATGAGGCAAACGCAAAAGAGCATTCCCAAAATCATGAACGGAATGCTCACCGTCATCTGGGGACGGTTGAGTTCAGTTTGTTTCATTCTTGTTTTTTACGAGGTTTGACAAGCACTCGGGAATGCGTCTGTGACGCTGTTCCACGTCGTCTGCGACGCTGTTGAAGACCGTTTGGAGAATGTTGAAAGCTACTTCGTGGCTGCACAGAGCGGTTTCGCAGAGTGTCGGAGACGCATTTTTCGGCGCGAAGTTAGTGCTTTTTCGGCAATTACGTAATATCTTTGCCGTGTGACCTCCACAATCTCGGTCTCTCATCTCTCCTGAAATTTCTGAGAGACATCACCTAAAAACCAGAAACATAATCCTAAATCTTAAATATCATCATGAGTAGATTCAACCTTTTTGTGGCACTACTGACCTGCGTCAGTCTCCTTCCGATGCGTGCCGCCGCCCAACCTTCCTTGATTCCACTGCCTGCCTCCATGCAGTGCGGAGAGGGTCAATTCCGCTTCGGCGAAAAACTCAAGGTCTTTGTGGATGCCTATCCCGGCGACAGCATAGCCACCGTTTTCAACCGTTTCTCTGCCTCGCTCACCAAAGTCACCGGCATCAAGGTGTCTCGCGCCAAAGAGGCAAAAGCCGCGCTGCGTCTGAAACTTGACAAAACGCTGGGAACTGAAGCCTACACGCTGAAAGTGACGCCCGACGCCATCGACATCACCGCCGCCCGCCCCGCCGGCTTCTTCTACGCGCTCCAAACGCTCGGACAACTGCTGCCCTCGCGTGCCGTCCTCGCCGGAGTGTCCGACGACACAAAGGAATGGACCGTGCCCGTCGTCACCATCGCCGACGCTCCGCGCTTCGGCTGGCGCGGTTTCATGTTGGACGAGGGACGCCACTTCTTCGGAAAGGAGGAAATCAAGAAACTGCTTGACGTCATGGCTGCCTACAAACTCAACCGCTTCCACTGGCACCTCACGGAGGACCAGGGCTGGCGTTTGGAAATCAAGAAATATCCGAAACTGACCTCCGTCGGCGCCACTCGCCAAAGCAAGGTGCTGGGCTGGGGCGACACGAAACCCGACGGACAGACCTACGCCGGCTTCTACACACAGGATGATGCACGCGAAATCGTGCAGTATGCTCGCGAACGCTTCATCGAAATCGTGCCGGAGGTAGATATTCCCGGTCACTCTCAAGCCGCGGTGGCATCCTATCCCGAGTTTCTCTCCTGCGACCCGCAGAATCCCCACGAGGTGTGGCTCTGGCAAGGCGTTTCGCCCGACGTCATCAACGTGGCGAATCCGAAGGCTGTGCAGTTTGCGAAGGACGTGATTGACGAACTCACCGACATCTTCCCCTTCGGCTATCTGCACCTCGGCGGCGACGAATGCCCGACCTCAAAATGGGAGCAGAACGCCGAATGCAAAAAAATGCTCGGGGAAATCGGTTCGAAGAACTACCGTGACTTGCAGATTCATTTCTATCGTCAGTTGATGGACCACATCGCCGCGAAACCCGCCGCACAACAGCGCAAACTCATCTTCTGGAACGAAGTCCTCCACGGCAACACCGCTCCCTTGGGCACGGACATCACCATCATGGCTTGGGTGGGAGCCGACGGCGCAGCACTTGATGCTGCCAAACGCGGCATGCACACAATTCTCTCACCGCAAATCCCCTACTACATCAACCGCCGTCAATCCACCCTCCCCACCGAACCGCGCTCGCAGGGACACGGAACGGAAACAGTGGAGGTGGTCTATAACTACGCACCGATGAACAACGTGCCGGACAACCTGGCGGGAAAATACATGGGTGTGCAAGCTAACTTCTGGACGGAATGGGTGGAAGAGGCGAACGTCGTGCAATATCTCATGTTCCCGCGCCTCGCCGCCGTGGCTGAAGCGGGCTGGACGCCGCAGCCGCTCCGAAAATATCCTGACTTCCTGAAGCGACTCCAAGCCGAACCGGACTTCTACGAGTTCATGGGAGTGGACTATGGCAAGCACGTCTTCCAAGAGAACGCGAAATAGACAGCCTGCCCCAACGAACCAATCTGAAATTTGCAACACCGCCCGCAAACTCCTCAATTTGCGGGCGGTGTTTCTTTGTTTCGGTGATTGAGTGTCGCCTTATACAACATTCTGTCCATCTCCTCGCATAGGAGCAATTTCTCAATTACCATAGCGGGCTATGTGACTGACGAAACTTACAAAAGGGGGCGCTAAGAAACCGACCAAAACGTAAGCACTTTCTTTTGAACGTTCCTTATCCCGTAATTTATAGAACACCCCTATAATCAAAATGAGACTCTGATAAATACGGATATCTCGTAAAATGTAGTAAACTACGGGGATTATTTATATTCTCCGTAACTTTTCACGCATTGCATTCATGATTTTCATTAAATGATTGTAGCTTCTTGAAGAAGCCATAGTCAACACCTTCAAGAATAGAAATACATCATACAAAGACAACCTCGCCCTGTTCACGAACACGTTTGCCCAAGACGATACACGTAATGCCTGGTGGAAAGCGTTCTTGAAAAAGATTCGTTGGAAGGAATATATCGACTTCTCTGATGTAACGAACTGCATTAAAGAGAATCTACAAGAATATTGGAACGAAGATGTCTTGGGACAAATGCATAGAATTAATAAGGAATCATAATTCGAATCAGATATGGCAACAATCATAAAGAACGAAGAGAAAGCAAAATAAGCACTTTCTTTTGAACGTTCCTTATCCCGTAATTTATAGACACCCCTATAATATATACCATATTACAAGGGCAAGAAAAAACTATGCAAACTATACACAACCCCTACATTCAACCTTGCATTCCGCTGATTTACCGAGCGTTACGAAATGTATAGTTTGCGCCGCAAACTATACACAAACTATACACAAAACTATACATTGCAACGAGAGAGACAAAGAGACAAAGAGACAAAGGACGAAAGACGAAAGGACGAAAGGACGAAAGACGAAAGGACCGCCTTTTTGAAACATTAATGTTCATGAATTGATTCCATTAAGAAGTCATCAATTTGTTTTGGAACACGAAACGCGCGAAATGTTCAGAAATTAATGGGACAATTAATGGGACAATTAATGAGACAATTTATGGGCATTAATGGAGAAATTGAAAAGCCCTTCCCTTTAGGGAG
>NZ_JADYUH010000044.1 GCF_021531665.1 Prevotellamassilia timonensis | reverse complement strand
TCATGAACATTAATGTTTCAAAAAGGCGGTCCTTTCGTCTTTCGCTCTTTGTCTCTTTGTCTCTTTGACTCTTTGTCTCTCAAGTTGCAATGTAGGGTTTGTGTATAGTTTGTGTATAGTTTGAAGCACAAACTATACACATCGTAAAACACGGAATATCAGCAAAATGCAGAGTCTGTGTAGGGTTTTGTGTATAGTTTGTATGTTTTTTTGTTTTCCCTTTTTCTAACGTATATAGTAATGTAAGCGAACCGCGGGAAAACCCTACATTTCATTTTCCCATTCATTTTTCCATTTCTTTTTCTCCATTACTTTCATTTCCTTTTTTCCGACCGATTGTGAAATTGTCGCAGCACGGGAATCGTTTCTTTTCTGTTTGCCGCTTTGAAACATTGGGCTGCATCCTGCAAGAAGAGTCGGGCTTTCGGTCCGGGCGTTAGGAGGCGATGACAACGCAGCAGATTGTCTATACCGCAGAGCGTAAGAAAGCAGCCACTCGGGGATACCGAGTGGCTGCATGTCAAGCAGTGTGAACTGCTGTGTGTATGTGCACTATATAACTAATCGAAATTAGTTTTTGAAGAAGTCCTTAACGGCTTCGTTGGGCACCATTTGTTCGTCAAAGACGTAAGCTCCGGTTTTGGGGCTCTTGACCATCTTGATGACTTTGGTGTAGGAACGGCCGTCGGTTTTGCCTTCCTGGAGCGTTGCAACGGTTTTCTTTGCCATGACTTAGATATTATTTTTATTTGATTTCTTTGTGAATGGTCATGCGACGCAAGATGGGATTATATTTCTTCAACTCCAGACGGTCGGGAGTGTTCTTGCGGTTTTTGGTGGTGATGTAGCGAGAGGTTCCGGGAAGTCCGCTCTCTTTCATTTCGGTGCACTCGAGGATGACCTGCACTCGATTGCCTTTAGCTTTTTTTCCAGCCATATTGTTGTGAATGGTTTTCTTTTGTTGGTGGTTATCCGATTACCTTGATGTCTTTCCAATCGCAATAGCCTTTAGCTACGGCGGAGGTGAGGGCTGCATCGAGTCCGACTTTGTTGATGAGGCGGAGACCTGCGGCGCTGATGCGGAGACTAATCCAGCAGTCCTGTTCCACATAGTAGAACTTACGGCTGAAGAGGTTTACATCGAAGGTGCGCTTCGTGCGACGCTTGGAGTGGGAAACGTTGTTTCCTCTCATCGCTCTCTTTCCTGTGATTTGACAGATTCTTGACATTGCTTGGATGTTTTCTGAATGGTTTGATTGAAACTTTGAGGTGCCGGCTGCGCTGAAGAATGAAATCCGC
This sequence comes from Prevotellamassilia timonensis, assembly GCF_021531665.1. Taxonomy (GTDB): domain Bacteria; phylum Bacteroidota; class Bacteroidia; order Bacteroidales; family Bacteroidaceae; genus Alloprevotella. Next base: position 21,806 of record NZ_JADYUH010000044.1, on the reverse strand, counting down.
TCACCGGGAACGCGTGCACTTTGTGGTTGCGTAATCTTGGGGTGGTTGGCACGCTTTCCTTTCTAAGGATTCAAAGAGGCTTCAGCAACGGGAGTACCTTACACGGAAAATGGGTTCTCACGAGCAGGGCTTACCCAAAGCGGGTGCAAAGTTACATCTTTTTTGAAAAACGTGAAACCTTCCCCTCATTATTTTTTCATTTTCCCTCATTATTTTTTTGTCCACGGATTGAACGGATGAAACGGATTCCGCGCCGACCCTTTTTGACTCTTAGTCTCTTTGACTCTTTGACTTCTTTAGAACACGAATTTTCATGAATAAGGCACGAATTGTTCAGAATTATTTTTCACGCAACATTTGCAGAATGAGAAGAATTGATTCATGAATCATCTCACTACATATTATATACGGAAAACTATACACAAAAACTATGCAAACTATACACTGAACTATACATTGTGTAGGGTTTTGTGTATCGTTTAAAAGCAAACCCTACACAGCGGAGCGCCTTTCTTTACAGGGGGAGTGCGCGTGCTGTGTAGGGTTTGCATTGTTTTTATGCACCCTTTTATATACGTATAGTGAAGGGTCTTGTGTTCGGTCGAAGAAGTCCTTCGTTCAATGCAGGACTTTTGTTTTCATGAGAATGATGTCGTGAGTTTTGCCTTCCTCACCCCATTCCAAAGCAGCCTTCGAACCGCGCGAGAGGACAGTGACACTTTGGATTTCCGAGGTCGGAAAGTTCTTGACTTCCTCTTGCGTGACACGACGTCCGTCAATGAAACAGAGAATGTCACTCTCGTACATCGTAGTGTAGATTTTCACTACTCCGTTTTTGCCTGCTTCGCCGTAGGAGGTTGCCATCTTGCTTCCGGGCTTATAGACTCTCATCTCTTTGATGTCCGCTGCAGGGATGCTGTCCAACGTGCCGTGAAAGATTTCTCCATCCAACACGTAAAGCGGGGAATGGGGGCCCTTCGTGTTCTTGTCCAACACACCTTGAATCGCTCCTCTCAGTTTGAGAGTATCCCCTCCGGACATAGGAATGACACTGATGTACGACGTTCCTTTCTCTGTCTTGGCAGAGTCGGCAGTCTCTATGAGATGAGTTATCACCTTGCCGTCCGGGCGAGCATCCATGCGATAGCTCACCACTTTTTTTCCGACCAACTGTGACCCATCAAAGCGAGCCACCTCTTTCCCGTTCAACACATAGACATTTGTCTGAGCCGGAGCAACCGTACCGAGACAAATTGCCAGCATGGCTGATAAAATTGTTCTTTTCATAATCACACGTTTAATATAATAGGTTAATATCATTATTCAATGTTCTTTCAGATTTCTGTTTCTGTCGTGTTGAAGAAGAAGATTGCAGTGCCGTCTTCCTCTGTCGTGCGAGTGACGAGTTGGAGGGAGGAGGTATCATCGCTGTGTTGGGTGGTGACGATGATGGCATCTCCCGCCACACGCAGGTCGCAAGTTTCAATCTGTTTTCCCGTCATGCTTTCAAGTTCCCAAACTCTTTGCATGGTATCTCCGATGGAAGGCGTTTTCGCTTGGGCGTTGGCGAGAGACTCCGCGTTCTGCTCCCTTGCTTTCGTCTTTTTGGGGGTAACAACGGCAGAGCGTGCTTGTGCAGCAGATGCCGGAGAAAGTGCCAAGGCTGACGAGGCAGGAACGGACGCGGTTTCGTCCGAAACGCTTACCGGCTGAGAGGAAGACACGAAGGAGGCGGAAGGAACGGAAACCAACGAAACGGGCGTGGCGATTTCTTCCGTTCGCGGCAGCAACCACCAAACGGCAGTCAGCAGCGCTGCCGCAGCCGACAGGCTCAAGACGGTGCGCCGAAACATGACACGCCACGACCGCAAGTGCGTCAGACGGTCAAACTCCTGCACCTTCTCCTCTGAAAGAGGTGCGAAACGAGGCGACGACGTGACGGCAAGAAGCAAAGTGCGGAATTCTTCCTCTTCTTCCGAGAGCGTGCCTTGGAATTGGAGAAAGAAATTTCGCAAGGATTGTTCCTCCTCCGGTGAGGTTTCAGCACGAAGAAAACGTTCCATCAGTGCTTTCCGTTGTTCTTTATTATGAATGTCTTCCATGTTTCACCCTTTCCAAATGTATGAGATTCATCAAATTGCGTCGTGCCAACGAAAGAATAGTTTTGGTGCTGTTCCGCGTGGTCTGGCAGATGACGGATATTTCGTCCAGACTCATATCTTCGCTTCTCAGTTGCAACACTCTTCTCTGAGTGGCAGGCAACTTTGCCATGGCGCGTTCAATGATTCCCATGGTTTCAGCGGAGATGACCGCCGTGTCAGCCGAAGTTCCGCCTGCGAAATCCAAGCCAACGATTTCAATGCTGTCTTTAGGCGTTTTCCGTCGGATGTCAATGCAAATGTTCTTTGCGATGGTGACGGCGAGTGCTTCCGGACTTTCAAACTCCTTCATTTTGTGACGCATTTGCCAAAGTCGCAGGTAAGTTTCTTGAACCACGTCCTCCGCCACTGCCGCAGTGCGCGTTTCGGCGAGGAAACGCTCACAAAGTCTCAGCAACTGCCAGCGTGTTTGTTGGACGATTTTCAGAAATTCTTCGTTTTCCATTGACTTGTCTTTATCTCTAAGACGAGGGAAGATGAAAAAAGTAAACGAAAAAATGTGTGTTTTCTGATTTCAGGGAGTCCTTGGCACAAAAACAAAATCAGTCAAAAAAATATTGCTGTCCGCTAAACGGTCTTAATGGATTGAATTCGTTGGTGTTTGCGAAAGACAAGTCCCCTTGGCCGGATGGTGAAGGCTGCAGGCCCGATGAGGGAGCGCAAGCGACCGAACTTTAGTTTCCTCAAGTCTGGCTGCGGTTCGGCATAACATTCAAGCAAGCTTGATGTTCTGCTCTCACCTTGCACAGACAGTCAGCCCGGGGTGAAGTGAGCGTAGCGAACGAGAACCCCGGGTAAGGAGTCCCCCAAATGATAGAGTGCTACAGGCACGACTCTTTCACTGAGTCTTTTCATACGCGGCGGAGAATGTTGATTACTCATACCGCGAAGAAAGTTAGAAAAAGAGTCGTGCCTGTAGCACTCCAATTATATATATGCCGCTTACCCGGGGTTCTCGCTCGCTGCGCTCGCTTCACCCCGGGCTGACAGTTCGCCCTCCTTCGTCGGGCTCATCGTGCTTACAGCACTCACCATCCGGACTAAATGAAAACTTTTACCGGACAGCAATAGTCAAAAAAACAATCGAAAAACGCGATAGTGTGTCGGTAAGTCCGAAAAAAATCGAGTTAGCGCGCAAGAATCGGTGTTTTTAATCCATAATTTAACAGAAAAGAACATTTTTGAGAGAGGGGGGGGGGCGGTTGCGAGAAAGCGGGAAACAGAGTCGCACAAAATGAACCCAAGTGCCCCTTGAACGGCAAGTTTGCATGTACGTTGGGACAATCGGGGCAACAAAAAGGCGGTGTGTCATAACAGCCAATCTGCTGCGTGACTATCGGGTTCGGGCTTGGTCATGTACTTCCGTACACTCCCTGCGCCCTCATCCTTAGCGTCTTGCATCTTAGCCATTCTGACACACCTTCGAGGTTGTAGTCAACATTTGCATTTTGACACACCCTCAATCAACTCAGCCTAATTTTAGAACACCCCTTAAGGCTTTCGAGGCACGCAAAAAAACAGTTTAGGGTCTGCACGATGCGCAAACCCTAAACCACAAAATTCTGTATTTCAAAATGTGAGCCGAAAACGAAGACGCGGCTCCGCACTTTACTCTTCAGCGGCTGCGGTTTCTTCTTTCAAGAAGTCGAGCAGCATGTGCATGGCGGCGGAAGTGGCAGAAGCGAGGTTCTTGTCGCGACCGTTGTCCTCCTCAATCATGCGGGTGACGATGCGGTTGGCATTACCCACGGCAATCCAGATGGTGCCGACGATGACGCCTGCCTTGCCACCGTCCGGTCCGCCGGGACCGGCGTAGCCGCTGATTGCCACGGCATAGTCCGTGGAAAAGAGTTTCAGGCAGCCTTCAACCATGGTGCGAACGACGGGTTCGCAGACGGGAGTCTGTTCGGCGATGACTTCGGCAGAAACACCGAGAAGGTTTTCCTTGACCTCATCGGCATAGCAGACGAGACCGCCTTTGAAATAGTTGGAACTTCCGGGAACGGAGGTGATGGCACCGGCGATGCGGCCGGCAGTGCAACTTTCAGCGGTGGAGAGGGTCTTGCCCTCACGCCAAAGGATTTCGCTGACTTCTTTGCTTACGAGTTTAAGATCTAAATCCATAAGTGATGTACTTTACGGGGCGGTGAGAAACCGCGTTTTTTAATATTATGAGTTTACTAATTATCTGAAAAAGAATGGAGTTTCAAGATTTGATTGTGCAACGCAGCGGGGTGGTGCTTAGATGCTCACCTTGGCGTAGGGCGGTTTGTCCATGTCGCAATGCTCGCCGTCAAGATGTTTGTAGTAGGCAGTAATGGCAATCATGGCAGCATTGTCGGTGGTGTAGCCAAAGGGAGGAATGTATATGTCCCAAATTCCTTTCCGGCTGCGCTCTTGAAATGCCTGTCGCAAGGCGGTGTTGGCTGAAACGCCTCCGGAGAGGGCGACATGGCGGATGCCGGTCTGACGCACGGCAAGTTCGAGTTTCTCCATGAGAATTTCGACGACGGTGTGTTCAAAGGAGGCGGCAAGGTCTTCCTTGTGGGTCGTCATGAAATTTTCGTCCTCTGCGAGATGGTCACGGAGGAAATAGAGGAAGGAGGTTTTCAGACCGGAGAAACTATAGTCCAAACCCGGCACGCGGGGGCGGGCAAAGCGGAAAGCCTTGGGGTTGCCCTGGCGGGCGAGACGGTCAATGACGGGACCGCCAGGATATCCGAGACCCATGACCTTGGCGCATTTGTCAAGTGCCTCACCGGCAGCATCGTCAATGGTCTGACCGAGGATTTTCATGCGATTATAGGCATCCACACGCACAATCTGCGTGTTTCCTCCGCTGACCAAGAGACAAAGGAAGGGATAGGGAGGCAGAGGCTTGGACGCTTCCTCCGGCGTGCGAATGAAATGAGCCAGAACGTGCCCTTGAAGATGATTGGCTTCAATGAGGGGAATGCCCAAAGAAAGAGCCAGCCCCTTGGCAAAAGAAACACCAACCAGCAACGACCCCATGAGTCCGGGACCGAGGGTGACAGCCACTGCGCTCAGTTCGGATGCCTTCACGCCTGCCTTCTTCAGCGCACGGTCCACCACGGGAACGATGTTCTGCTGATGGGCACGGGAAGCAAGTTCGGGCACTACCCCGCCCCACGCCTGATGCACCTCCTGAGAAGCGGTGACGTTGGAAAGAAGGAAACCATCACGAATCACGGCAGCAGAAGTGTCGTCGCAACTGGATTCTATGGCTAAAATGGTGACTGCTGTTTGCATGAATTGACTTTCCACTCCAAGGAGCGGGTTTGAAGGTTCTGAGAAAAGCGAAGAGATGATATCGCGCGTGCCTTATATATATAGCGTGCCCTATATATAATGTAAAGGAGCGATGCTTAGTGCGTCAGGATTTCCACTCCGGTCTCGGTGACGAGGAAGGTGTGTTCCCACTGCGCGGAGGGGAGTTCGTCTTCGGTGACAACGGTCCAACCGTCTTCTTCATCGATGAAAACGTCGGAGACGCCCATGTTGATCATCGGTTCAATGGTGAAAACCATGCCGGGCACGAGGAGCATGCCCTTTCGGCGAGTGTCGTAGTGGTCCACCTCCGGATCTTCGTGAAACTCCAATCCGACGCCATGACCGCAAAGGTCACGAACAACACTGAAGCCGTGGCGACGGGCAAGCGGCTCAATGGCACGACCAATGTCGCCGACATGTCCCCAAGGTTTCACCGCGGCAGCACCGGCTTTCAAACACTCAAGCGTGACATCAACCAACTCCTGCTTGCGAGGCGTGGTTTTGCCGATGACAAACATTCGGGAGGCATCACTGAAGTAGCCGTCAAGAATCGTGCTCACATCGACGTTGACGATGTCGCCTTCTTCAAGGAACTCATATTCTGAAGGTATGCCGTGGCAAACGACCTCGTTGATGCTCGTGCAGACGCTCTTGGGGAATCCTTCATAGTTCAACGGAGCGGGAATTGCACCGTGGGAAACAGTGTAGTCATAGACAAGGCGGTCAATTTCCGCTGTGCTCATTCCGGCACGGATTTGACTTTCGACCAAGTCCAGCACGCCGGTGTTCACAACGCCGCTTCGACGAATGCCTTCAATCTGCTCCGGAGTCTTGACGAGATGGCGCGGAGGAACGATTTCGCCCTGTTTTTCCGCCTCCATCACTCTCAAATCCAGTTCTGTCGGTTCCTGTCCCGCAGGGATTCTCCAAATGTTTTTTTTCTTTTTGTTCAGCATGATGGCTGGGTTTTGCGAGTGCAAAAGTAGTGCTTGACAACGAAAAACGGAAAGAAAGCGGGACTTTTTCTTTTCGCATCGCCATTGTTGGATTAACTTTGCACGACAGAAATAACGCAAAATCAGTTTTTCATCATGAGCAACCCTTCCCCCATTCGTTTTGTTCAGCAAGCCGCCATGCGCCAAGGCATCGTCTTAGGTGTTTGGGGTTGGGTGGCGCTCACCATGATGAAGTTGTCATTTTCCAACTCGCTCTTTTCGCTGGTTTGGTTGCTCATGATGGGCTTCACGCCACTGGTCTGCATCGCGCTGACTTTCCGCACCCGACAGGATTGGTGGAAACAGGAAGAAATGCCGGAGGGCTTCAGTTTCACCGCTGCTTTCCTCCACTCTTTCTTCACCTGCCTCTGCGGAGCGGTTTGGCTTGCCACGGCGGTGTTCGTCTATCTGAAATACTTTGACGGCGGAACCTTCTTTGAAGCCTATGGCAGAATGCTGGACACTCCCGAGGGACGCACCGCCCTTTCCCAACTGGCACGTTCGCAAAGCTTCGACAACGCATTCTCCTTTGATTCGCCCCAAAAGATGGCTGAAGCGATGCAAGCCGCCGGAGCCTCCACCTACGCAGCCCTCATTCTCTACCTCTCCCTCATCGGAGGACCGGTGATGGGACTCATCACCGGCATCATCTGCAAAAGAGACTCGAGGCCATAGTGGCGTTGGGCGCGACTGCCGTTTCAAGTTTCAACTTGGTGCCGGCAACGCGAATTCCCCCTCATTAGCTTTCTCAAAACTTATTCAAAAATCACACATGGAACACAAATGTGACATTTCGGTGGTGGTGCCTCTTTTCAACGAGGCTGAAAGCCTTCCAGAACTGAAAGCCTGGATTGAACGCGTCATGAAAGAACACGGTTTCACCTATGAGGTTATTTTCGTGAACGACGGAAGCACTGATGACTCTTGGAGACGAATCGAAGAATTTGCCGCACAAGACGAACACATTCACGGCATCAAATTCCGCCGAAACTACGGAAAGTCACCCGCCCTCTTCTGCGGTTTCAAAGCCGCACAGGGAAAGGTGGTCATCACCATGGACGCTGACCTGCAAGACTCTCCCGACGAAATTCCGGAACTCTATCGAATGATTACGGAGGAAGGCTACGACCTCGTCTCGGGCTACAAACAAAAACGCTACGACCCGCTGTCCAAAACCCTCCCCACCAAACTCTTCAACGCCACCGCACGAAAAGTGAGCGGAATCCACAACCTCCACGACTTCAATTGCGGACTCAAAGCCTACCGCTGCGAGGTGGTGAAAAACATTGAAGTCTATGGCGAAATGCACCGCTACATCCCCTACCTCGCCAAAAATGCCGGCTTCGCACGCATCGGAGAGAAAGTCGTGCACCATCAGGCACGAAAATTCGGTAAAACAAAATTCGGCGGACTGAACCGATTCGTCAATGGCTATCTGGACCTCCTCTCCCTTTGGTTCCTCAACAGTTTCGGGCTGAAGCCGATGCACGTCTTCGGCTTCCTCGGCTCACTCATGTTCTTCCTGGGATTCGTGGCAGTCGTCACCGTGGGCGCCATCAAATTGGCACACCTCTATTCCGGCACACCCGCACCGCTCGTGACTGACTCTCCCTGGTTCTACATCGCCCTCACCACGATGATTCTTGGCACACAACTCTTCGTGGCAGGCTTCCTCGGAGAACTCGTCAGCCGAAACGCACCGGGAAGAAACGACTATCAAATCGAAAAGGAAATCTGAGACACGACTGCCCATCCACGAACCCATTTTGCATGAAAAGATTTCTCCAACCGACTCTCATCGGCATCGCCACCATGCTCCTCGGAGCCTGCACCAACATCGACTGCCCGTTGGACAACGTCGTGATGATGCAATGCGGCATCTATGACGCCGAAACCGAACAACCGCTGACGCTTCCCGTGGAATGGGCACTGAGCGTGAAGCCCGCCGACAGGGACACCATCCTGCTGAACCGGGCATACGGCACAGAGTCGTTCCTGCTGCCGCTCAAAGAGGGAGAAGAGAAAGACACGCTGCTCTTCTTCCTTGCTCCAATCTCTTACGACACGGGTGGCACCGACGAGGAGGAAGGAACACAGGAAGGCGAAGGAACGGAGAATCAGCCTGCCGCCACAAGCATTGAACCCGACACGCTGTTCGTGAATCACATCGGAACGCCTCACTTTGAAAGTGTGGACTGCCCAGCCTCCGTCTTCCACAACATCACCGAAGCCACCACAAAGGCAAGCCCCAAAAATCAACTCCGCTGGACTCTCGACAGAGTGAAACTCGTCCGGAACACCGTGAACTATGACGACATTGAGAACCTTCGCATTTATCTTCGCACTACTGACAACCAGTAGTCTGCTCTCCGCAACCTCGCTGCAAAAGAGCACAGACCTCCTTCAAGGAAACTGCGACCGCCCCACCCTCACGGTGACGGCGGAAGACTCTGTTGTCAAAAACGCCACGGATTCTGTCCCCGACAAAAAGAAGCGCGTGACATACGCCTCCAAAGAGGAAGCCGCCAAAGCTTTGGAAAAAGCCAAAGAGCTGCCAACCTTCGCCGGATTCAGCGTCGGATTTGACGTCTGCGGAGCAGCCATGGCGGTGCTCGGCTCATGGGGACAATATGAAGCCGTCGCCCGTGCCAACCTCAAAGGAAGATACTTTCCCACAGTGGAATGCGGCATCGGCTACAGCCACCACGAAGATGAAACAACAGAGATTCGTTACAGTGTGAACGCTCCCTATTTCAGACTCGGCATGGACTATAATCTGGCAAACGACGTCGCCTCCGGAAACAGAATCCTCCTGGGAGCACGCTACGGCTTCTCCTCCTTCCAATATGACCTCGACGGACCGGACCTCATTGACCCGGTCTATGGCACTGCCACTCCCTTCCACTTCTCCGGACTGAAAGGCTGCAACCACTGGTTGGAACTCTGTGCCGGGTTGGAAGCCAAAGTCGTGGGCATCCTCCACATAGGCTGGAGCATTCGCTACAAGTTCCGCATCAGCAACAAACCCTCAGCCGTGGGAAGTCCATGGTACGTTCCCGGTTTTGGAAAGAACGACGGACACGCCTTGGGAGGCTCGCTGCACATTCTCATTGACATTTGAACCTGCAAAACAGAATGAAACAACGCTCCACTCTCCGCACCGTCGCCGGAATCTTCTTCCTCCTGCTGCTCATCGCCGGCACCATCTGGATTCTGCACTTCAGAGGGACTGCCACATTGCGCACCGCAGAAGGAACCATCTTCGGCACGGTTTATCACATAAAATATGAAAGCGCCGAGGCACTTGATGACCCTATCAGACAAGAACTGGAGGCTGTCGATCAAAGCCTTTCCGTCTTCAATTCCCAAAGCACCATCTCCCGCCTCAACCGAGGAGAAACGGACAAAACAGACCTTCGACTCTTTCGCACGCTGCAAAAAGCCATGGAGGTGTCTGAAGAGACCGATGGCGCATTTGATGTGACCGTCATGCCGCTGGTCAACGTCTGGGGATTCGGCTATAAAAACGGAACGCTCCCCACACAAAAGGACATTGACAGCCTCAGACAATTCGTGGGATGCCGGCACCTGACACTCAAAGCGGACAGCACCCTGAAGAAAGACAAACCGGGCATCACGATTGACCTCGGAGCGATTGCAAAAGGCTACGGCGTGGACTGCGTGGCAAAACTCCTGCTCCAACACGATGTGAAAAACTTCATGGTCGAAATTGGAGGGGAAGTCATCACACACGGCAGAAATCCAAACGGAGAGAAATGGAAAATCGGAATCAGCAAACCGATTGAGAATCCCGCACCCAAAGAAGAGTTGCAAACCGTCATCTACTCTGAAAACGAGGCAATGGCAACCAGCGGGAACTATCGCAACTTCTACGTCAAAGACGGAAAGAAATATGCCCACACCATAGACCCTAAGACCGGCTACCCCGTGCAGCACTCTCTTCTCTCCGCCACCGTGTTCGCTCCGGACTGCACCACCGCCGACGCCTTTGCCACAGCCTTCATGGTGATGGGATTGGAAAAAGCCAAGAACGTGCTGGAACGGCGCAAAGACCTGAAAGCGTGTCTGATTTATGCAGACGAAAACGGCAAACTGAACACCTACACTCACGGAAAGATTCAGACCTGTCAGTAAGGGGGGGACTAAGAATTTGGTTGAGAGAGTTATGATTTCTTAGAGATGAACGCTTGTCAGTGGAGGAAGGAGCATAGCGGGCTATGTGACTGACGATACTTACAAAAGGGCGTGCTAAGAAACGAATTTCTCATAAAGACTCTACAACCAAAACGTAAACACTTTCTTTTGAATGCTCCTTATTCCGTAAATCTATAGAACACCCTTACACACACTTCCTGCCGCGAAGTCCCAAAAGCCCGGCTTCTTCGGCGCAGTAGCCTCCCTGATTGACAAACCACACAAGATTCATGGAACACAGTTTCTCCGACCGACTCCTGCTGCATCCTCTCTTCCAAGGGTTCAGTCGCCTGGACTTTCTGGACATCGTGGGCGCAACTCCCTTTGACTTCCGTTCCTTCTCTCCCAAGGCGACGCTGGTTCACCAGGGAGAGCCCTGCGTGCGGTTGCACCTGCTGCTTCGCGGCACGGTGGAGATTCTGAGAGAGAGTCCGAACCAACTCTACAGCATCACGGAGGAACTGACCGCACCCTGCACCATCGGCGCCGCGCGTCTCTACGGACTGCACAACCTTCACACCCACACAGTCAAAGCGGTGGAAGAGGTGCAATGCGTGCTCCTTGACAAACCTGCCATCAACCAACTGCAAAGTCAGCATCCCGCATTCCGAATGAACTTTCTCAATGCCATCTCCACAGACTTGCAGCACTTTGAAACAAAACTCTGGAACACACGCCAAGAAGACACCGAAAGCAGATTTGCTGAATTCCTTCGAAACCGCTGCATCAGACCCATCGGAAGAAAAAAACTTCACATCAAAATGGAAGACCTCGCCACCGAACTCGGCGTCACACGACTCAAAGTCTCCAAAATGCTCGCCAACATGGAAGAAAAACAATGGCTGACCTACACACGAGGCAACATCACCGTGAAGGCACTGGAACTGTTAGGATACTGACGAACCTCCCCTCCAAAAAAATCCTCACGGGGAAAGAACTGAATTGAAAAGGTTTGAGAAGTTTGAAACTTGAAACGCAACCACGCCGCACTGAAGTTTGAAACTGCCTACGTCAAAACCGCAATCGAAATAGCATACACATTATTATATAATATATATATGAGTTTTTTCAACTTCTTCTCAAAAAAACAGAAACAAGAAGTTCTGCAAAATGGTTTGGAAAAGACCAAAACGGGAATCTTCAGTAAACTGGCACACGCCATTGCCGGTAAATCCACTGTGGATGAGGAGGTACTGGACCAACTGGAAGAGATTCTCATTTCCTCCGATGTCGGCACCGACACCACCATTGACATCATTCGCCGCATTGAAGAGCGGGTGGCTCGAGACAAATATGTCGGGACAGCAGAACTGAACCGCATTCTCAAAGAAGAAATCTCAGCCCTGCTGACACCGGCGCAAAACACCTCCTCTGCGGAAGAAGAACCGTTTGCCTTCATCCGCAACCGCGAAGGAAAAGCACCCTACGTCATCATGGTGGTCGGAGTGAACGGGGTGGGAAAAACAACCACCATCGGTAAACTCGCCTATCAAATGAAAGAAGCAGGACTGAAAGTCGTGCTGGGAGCAGCCGACACCTTCCGCGCTGCCGCCGTGGAACAAATCGTCACGTGGGGCGAACGCGTCGGAGTGCCCGTCATCAAACAACAAATGGGAAGCGACCCTGCCAGCGTGGCTTACGACACGCTGAACTCTGCCGTGGCACAAGGTGCTGACGTGGTGCTGATTGACACCGCCGGACGCCTGCACAACAAACCGAACCTCATGGCAGAACTTGCCAAAATCAAACGCGTCATGCAGAAAATCGTGCCGGATGCTCCACATGAAGTGATGCTCGTGCTGGACGGAAGCACCGGACAGAATGCCTACGAACAAGCACGCCAGTTTGTCAAAGTCACTGATGTCACCGCGCTCGCCATCACAAAATTGGACGGAACAGCCAAAGGCGGAGTGGTCATCGGCATCTCTCACAGCTTGAAAGTGCCTGTGAAATATATCGGTCTCGGAGAAAAGATGACTGACCTGCAAGCATTTGACGCTAAAGACTTCGTGGAATCTCTCTTCGAGGGACAACTCTAAAAAACTTTCACCCAACTCTGAATCAACTTTCAACATGCGCACAATAGACCTCATCACCATGGGGTGCTCCAAGAATTTGGTGGACTCCGAGCGGTTGCTGTTCCGCTTTCAGGAACATGGCATCCGTTTCTTCCATAATCCCGACACCCTGCACGGCGACACGGCAATTGTGAACACGTGTGGATTCATCGCAGATGCCAAAGAAGAGAGCATCGAAATGATTTTGGACCTCTGTCAGCAAAAAGAAGAGGGGCTCCTCAAAGCAGTCTATGTCATGGGCTGTCTCTCCGAACGCTACCGAAAAGAACTCCAAGAGGAGATTCCCGATGTGGATGGCTTCTACGGCAAATTCGACTGGGACCAACTGATTGCTGACCTCTGTGGAGACGAACAGGAAGAGAGCGGAAAAGAAGAGAGGGTGCTGACCACTCCGGCACACTATGCCTACATCAAAATCTCGGAAGGATGCGACAGAACCTGCGCCTACTGTGCCATCCCGCTCATCACCGGCAGACACCGCAGTCGTTCCATGGAAAGCATTCTGGAGGAGGTGGAAACACTGGTCAAACAAGGAGTGAAAGAGTTCCAACTCATTGCCCAAGACCTGACCTACTATGGCATTGACCTCTATGGCAAACAAACACTCCCGGAATTGGTGGAACGAATGGCGCAAGTGCCCGGGGTGGAATGGATTCGGCTTCACTATGCCTATCCCGCCAAATTTCCCAAAGATCTGCTGAGGGTCATGAGAGAGAATCCAAATGTTTGTAACTACTTGGACATCGCGCTGCAACATTCTGCTGACAACGTCTTGAATCGAATGCAACGACACATCACGCATGAAGAAACGGTGGAACTGCTCCGACTCATGCGCCGCGAGGTGCCCGGCATTCACATCCGAACCACCCTCATGGTGGGTTTCCCCGGTGAAACTGAGGAGGACTTCGAGAACTTGAAAGACTTTGTTCGAGAAATGCGCTTCGAGAGAATGGGCGCCTTTGCCTATAGCGAAGAAGAAGGAACCTACGCTGCGCTGCACTTTGAAGACGACGTGCCGGAAGAAGTGAAACAGCAACGTCTTGATGAACTCATGAAAATCCAAGAAGGCATCGCACAAGAAATCTCTGAACAGAAAATCGGACAACGCTGCAAAATCATCATTGACAGGTTGGAAGGAGACTACTACATCGGACGCACCGAAGCAGACTCCCCCGAGGTGGACTGCGAAGTGCTCATCAAAAACTCAGGAATCCCACCCCTTCCATTCGGCAGTTTCCACGAGGTGGAAATCACCGACTGCGAAGAGTTTGACCTCTATGCCGTCCTCATCTCTTGAGGGGCATTGAACAAGCCTCACACATGATTCTTTCAGCAAAACTCCCTGAACTCTTCCAACGCTTCTCCACCCTCTCATCTTCCTCTTTATGAACAACAAAGACTTCATTCAAGCACTTTCGCGTGCCACCAACACCTCCGCCAAAGACACGACGAAACTCGTGGACTCTTTTCTCCAGTTGATGGCAGATAAGTTAGATGACCAAAACGTCTTGAACATTCCGAACGTGGGTTCATTTGAAGTAAAAAAGAAAACGGAGCGCATCGTCGTGAGCCCCGTCACCAAGAAAAGAAAACTCGTCCCACCCAAACTGGTGCTCACATTCAGAGCAGCAAGCAATCTCAAAGACAAACTGAAGACCAATTCGGCAGACTAAACCTCACACCCCACGGATGAAACAAAAGTTACTACTTTCAGACTTCGCGCAATGGCTCTCCGAAAAGGAAGGCATCACCAAAAAAGAAGCGCAAACCTTCCTCCGCACACTTTTTCAAATCGTAGAGCAAGGACTGACCGATGACCAGTTCGTGAAAATCAAAGGATTGGGAACTTTCAAATTGGTCACCGTCAACGAAAGAGAAAGCGTCAACATCAACACCGGAGAACGCTTCCAAATCGGCGAGCACAACAAAATCGCCTTCATTCCGGATGCTTCCATGAAGGAAATCATCAACCGACCCTTTGCACACTTTGAGTCGGTGGACTTGAGCGACGAAACCGACACTGCCGAATTGGATGCCGTGGATGAAGCCGTCAAACAGGAGTTCCCGCCAATCTCGGAAGAAGAAACTTCCACCGCAGAAGAATCCATCCCCACCACTGTGGAAGTCATCACCGAAAGTTCTCATCCCACCTCTCTTCCTGAAAAACAGAAAGATGTTACAGAAGAAGTCTCCGAAGAAAGCAACCTGACGGAAGAGATTCCAACCGAATTTGCCACAATCACTGAAGGTTTGGAAGAAAAGAAAGCGGAAGAAAAAGCGGAAACGGAAACACTTGCCCAAGCGGAAGAAACGGAAGCACTCGCCCAAGCGGAAGAAACGGAAGCACTCGCCCAAGCGGAAGAAACGGAAACACTTGCCCAAGCGGAAGCCGTGGCAATCACCGCAAAAGAAACAGCCTCCGAATCTCAGACTCCGGAGGAGGCTCTCACTCCGGAAGAGACACCGATTCAAGTGGTTTCCACCTCTGAAAAGACCGATGCCATGGGCACAGATGCGGAGATTAGCGTTTCTCAACCCACCACGCTGACGGTCTCCGGCGCAGCAGTTGAAGAAGAAGAGGACACGAGACGTCCGTGGTTGCGCCGCACACTGATGGCACTCTTCGTCCTGCTGCTCTGCACCGCCAGTTATTTTGCAGGCTACTACCGTCTGCTCTGCCCGCCGTGTTCTTCCACCGCCCCCACTGCCCCTGCGGCAAAAGTTCAACCCGACTCACTTCAGGCGAAGAAACCCCAAGCCGCGAAAAAAGACAGCGCCGCTGTCTCTGCCGCTTCTCAAACGGCCTCAAAGCCTTTGAATGAGGTAAAAGACTCTGTGAAACAGCCACAAAAGCAAGAAGAAGTGGTCACCCGGACCCACACCATCCGCGTGGGCGACAACTTGAGTCGCATCGCTCGAAAATACTATGGCGATGACCACTATGTGGACTTCATCATTCGCCAAAACAACCTGAAGAACGCAGACAACATCCACGTCGGAAAGGTGCTCGTGTTGCCTCCTTTGGAAACTGAAAAGGACAACTGAGACTCGGAAAAAAAGTTTTGCCGCTTTTCTTCTGACAATCAAGAGAATGCTTCTTGGACTCTCAACAAGCGTTAAAAAATCCCTCATCGAAGCCCTCCTAAATCAAAAACAAAAGCCTACCTTTGCCTCATGATTCGATTATCCGCCCATATTGTTAGTTTGATGCTTAAGCACGATTGTGTCATCGTGCCTGAGCTGGGTGGATTTGTGGCTCAGTATGTTCCGGCGCGCCTCATCACCGCTGAAAACATCCTGATGCCGCCTTGTCGAACTGTGGTGTTCAACCCGCGGTTGAACATGAACGATGGTCTGCTCGTTCAGTCCTACATGCAAGCCTATCACACCGGCTACACCGAAACACTCCGCATGGTGAACGCCGAAGTGAAAAAGCTGAAGGACATTTTAGCGAAAGAGGGAAGCTACGAACTCAGCGGCATCGGTATCCTTTACATGCAAGGGACGGACAAGATGCTCTTCAAGCCCCAAGAGAGCGGAATTCTTTCTCCGGAACTCTATGGTCTGAACACCGTAGCCACCACGCTGCCCACGGAGCAGAAGAAAAAGAAGCGTCGCAGAAAGACAGCCACACTGCGCAAGTTCACCCCAACCTCCATCCTCCACCGAGAATGGGTGCGCTACTCTGTCGCTGTCGCGGCTGCCATTGTCTTCTATTTCCTCCTCGCCACTCCCCTCTCCTCACCCTCCACCTCACAGACCGACTGGGCTTCTGCCGTCAACCAAGAAATGTTCCGTGCGGACAATCCTGCGCATTCACAGATTGCCAAGCCCGTGACCGCCACACCGGTTTCCGAAGAGACCGAAACCACAGACACGTTGGCTCTTCAAGAAAAGCCCACGGAAGAAAAGACCGAGGTGACAGAAAAAGAAACAGCAGCAGTTTCTGCCAAGCAAGAGACACCTGCCGAGGCTGAGGTCAAAAAAACTCATTCGGAAACCTACACCATCGTTTTGGCATGCGCCGTTCCCCAAAAAAGCGCAGAGAATTTCATCCGGCAACTTCAAGAAGAAGGACTCAACGAGGCTGAAATCAACAAAACCACCATGTTGCGCGTCATCTATGGGCACTACGACTCTCAAGACGAAGCATACGCTCAGTTGAGAAAACTTCGCGCTCACAACGCTTTTGCCGAAGCTTGGGTCATGAAAGAACCTAAGCGATGAAGAAATAGTTCGCCCCCTGGCGGTGCGTCTGCAAAGCCAACGCCAGAGGAAATCCAATCATTCATTGCCCATGAAACGAATTCGCTGTCCCAAATGTGACGAGGCAGTTCTTTTTGATGAAACAAGATACGAAGCGGGACGTATCCTTGTGTTTGAATGTCCCGCTTGCCATAAACAGTTCAAACTCCGCCTGCCCTCCCGCTCTTCCGAGGGTTCCGCAGCCACGCCGACCGAGTCGCCGGCTGTCGGTCATTTGGTCGTGGTGGAAAATGTTTTTCATTTCAAACAAACCATTCCGCTTCACGAAGGAGAGAATGTCGTGGGAAGATGGGTCAAAGGCACCAAAGCCAACGCAGCCATCAAAACGGTCGATCCGAGCATGGACACTACCCACTGCATCATCACGGTGAACCGCACGCCTGCCGGCGACTTCCGCTTCGTCCTTCGTGACGCTCCCTCCCACACCGGAACCTTCCTCCAAAGCGAAATCTTGAACGACCACGACCGTGCCATCATTCGCGAAGGCGACATCATCACCATCGGCGCCACCACCCTCATCCTGCGGGAAGGAGAAGACGACCAAGTAATATGAAAATAATAAGTTGCGTCAGACTTGAATTAGATTTTCGAGGGCAGATTTTCACCCGAAGAAGGAGCATAGCCGTAACTATGTGACTGATGAGGGAGGAAATATGGACCGAAAAGATTTTCAAAGATGATGCAGGTTATTTTTTGAGGATTACTAAATTTCAATCACCACGCAGCCATGAAGTTTTCCTTCTCTCTCATCTTCCTTTTTGTTCTTTTTGCCGGTGGAAGTCACCACTTCTCCGTGGCGGCAGAAAGAACATCTTCGGTTTTCCTCACACCCGCCGACAGCCTTTCCCCTTCCTCACGCCGTCCTTTTGAAGGTCACTTCCACTGTGCGGAGACCAACGTGGACCTGCATCTGAATCTCTACGAGGAAGAACTGATTGCTCCCGGCTTTGAATTTCTCGGTCCGATGAACGCCTACCTCAAAGGACCGGGCATCTACGGCACCTGGATGTCCACCCGCGTCAGCATTGACGGGAAGAAAGCGGTGGTGCGATTCAGCAACGACATCGGCTCTGAATCGCAAGACATTGAACTGGTGCAAGTGAGCGACAGCACCCTCACCTATCGCACCACGGGAGGAAATGCCATTCGCAAAGCGGTGGGACGCAAACTTGTCAAGGTGACCGACCAAATGACCTTCAGACTGAAATAGTCCCGTTGGGAACTCATGGATGAGCCAATTGATAAAGAACTCACGGATGAGTCAATGGATGAAGAACTTAACCCCAGTGTGCACAGTCGTGGAGAAAAACTGAAACTTGAAACAACGCCAACTTGAAACATGGCACATCGCTTCAAAACTCTTGTCGGGGAAATTCAGAAGACGCTGCTACAAACCTTTCTTCCCACACGCTGCCCCATCTGTCACAAAGTTCTGAACGACAGCGAACCCGCTCTCTGTGAGCAGTGTTTCCGGTCTCTGCCCTTCACCCACCTCAAAGGAAAAGCGCAAAACTTTCTTGAAAGGAAACTGACCCACGGAGATTGGAAAACCGGACGTGCCGATGCACTCATTCTCTACTATGACAACTCCATCTTCGTGCGTCCCATTCATTTGTTCAAATATGGTGGGCAGTCCCGTTTGGCACTGTGGTTTGGGAAGCAGATGGCTCTCAATCTTTTGAACGAATCTTTCTTTGAGGGCATTGACCTCATTGTTCCCGTTCCGCTCTCCCGTCAGCGTTTTCGCAAGCGAGGCTACAATCAGAGCGAATGTCTCGCACGCGGCATTAGTCTCATCACCTCCATTCCTGTGTGCACGGAGATGGTGAGTCGCACCAAAGACAACATCAGCCAGACCCACTTCAACGCTTTGGGGCGAGAAGAAAATTCCCGCAACATTTTTCAGCTGGAGCGCCCCGACCTTGCCCGCGGGCGCCATCTCCTCTTGGTTGATGACGTTTGCACCACCGGCTCCACGCTTGTCAATATGGCTCAGACCATTTCCCTCGCACAAGATGTCACCTTCAGTTTCTTGACGCTCGCTCTCAACCCGAATCTTCCCGTCCACCGCCCCCCGATTGACGAAGAAGAGTTGCGCGTTTGAAGAGCCAACGTCTTCATGGGGAAAAACTTACTTGCGCTTTTGTTAAGTACACGTAGAGTGGAATGTTAATTTTTTGTCTCTCTTCTTAAAATTCAAACAAACTACTGCCGCCGCCTTTTGCAGGCGGCTTAATTTTGTGCTCATGAAAAAGTCCACGATTTGGGTCATCGCCGCTTTGGTTGGCTTCACCTTTGCCACACTGCTCTTCCTCCAAGCAAAATATTTTGAGGAAGTGATTGCCATGCGCCGAGAACAATTCAACGAATCCGTGACACGCAGTCTCTATCAAGCCGCTCGGATCTTGGAGATGAGCGAAATGAGAAAAAGCGTTGAAGAAAGCCTCATGCCCGAAGCGGACAGCACTTCCCGCACCACAGCAGCTCATGACCACACTGCCGCACACACCACCCTTCCCTCTCTCACCAAAGACTACTTTCTCAACCGTCTTGACAACTCCGACGCCACCGAAGAGGCTTTGGCAGACACACTGCGTCAGAGAATTTCCAAACAAGACCAACTGAACAACGTCATCTCTTCCATCCTCTATCAAGGAAGCGACAAACCGCTTGCCGAGAGAATTGATTTTCGAAAGTTTGACAGCGACCTCCGACAACAACTCAGAAGCAACGGAATATCCATTGACTATCATTTCTACGTCACCACCTCCGACGACAGCGTCATCTATCGCTGCCCCGACTTTGTGGAAGCAGGCGACAATCAGGTCTTCAGACAGTTGCTCTTCCCCAAAGACCCGCCCGCACAAACCGGACTCCTCTACATCCACTTCCCTGAGATGCGACGCTATTTGCTCTCCTCCGTGCGATTCATGACGCCCGCGATTTTCTTCACCTTCCTGCTCCTGCTCATCTTCATCTTCACCATCTGGACCATCTTCCGGCAGAAAAGGCTGACTGAAATCAAAAACGATTTCATCAACAACATGACCCACGAGTTCAAAACGCCGATTTCAACCATCTCCCTCGCCGCACAGATGCTCCGAGACCCCTCCGTGACAAAGAGCGAAGCGATGTTCAACCACATTTCCGGCATCATCGTGGACGAAACAAAAAGACTGCGTTTCCAAGTGGAAAAAGTCTTGCAAATGTCCATGTTTGACCGAAAAGCAGCCACTTTCAAACAGAAAGAACTCAACGCAAACGCCCTCATCGAAGACATCGCCAACACCTTCCGACTCAAAGTGGAAGCCGACGGAGGACACCTCACAACCAACCTGGAGGCTGAGAACGCGGAAGTCTTCGTCGATGAAATGCACTTCACCAACGTCATCTTCAATCTCATGGACAACGCGGTGAAATATAAGTCGCCGGACAGACAGCTGCAACTCTCCGTCACCACAAAGAACGACGGAAACCACCTGCTCATCAGAATTGAGGACAACGGAATCGGAATCAGGAAAGAAGACCTCAAAAAAATCTTTGAGAAATTCTATCGCGTCCACACCGGGAACCGACACGACGTCAAAGGATTTGGACTCGGGCTCGCCTACGTTCGCAACATCGTTCAAGCACACGGAGGAACCATCCACGCCGAAAGCACACTCGGACGCGGCACGCGCTTCATCATCTCCCTCCCGCTCATCGCCTAAGTAATCCTCAAAAAATAACCTGCATCATCTTACTAAAAAAGAACAAAAACAAACAAGAATATTCACCATCAAACCCCTTGAAATTATGGAAACGACTGAAAACAAAATGCGAATCCTCCTCTGCGAAGACGACGAAAACCTCGGCATGTTGCTTCGTGAATATCTTCAAGCAAAAGGCTATGACACAGAACTCTGCCCCGACGGCGAAGCAGGCTATCGTGCCTTCACGCTGAACAAATTTGACCTCTGCGTGCTCGACGTCATGATGCCGAAGAAGGACGGTTTCAGCCTCGCCAAAGACATCCGACAGACCACCGAGGAAATGCCCATCATCTTCCTCACCGCCAAGACGCTCAAAGACGACATCCTTGAAGGATTCCGAATTGGTGCTGACGACTATCTGACCAAGCCTTTCTCCATGGAGGAACTCACCTTCCGCATCGAAGCCATCCTGCGACGCGTCAGAGGAAAGAAGAATCGCCACCGCTTGCACTACAAGATTGGCTCCTTCACCTTCGACACACAAAAGCAGATTCTTTCCCGCGGAGAATCCCAAACGAAACTCACCACCAAAGAAAGTGAACTCCTCGGTCTCCTCTGCGCACACGCCAACGAAGTGCTGCAGCGTGACTTCGCACTGAAAACCATCTGGATTGATGACAACTATTTCAACGCGCGCTCCATGGATGTCTATATCACCAAGCTCCGCAAGCACCTCAAGGCTGACGACAGCGTAGAAATCATCAACATCCACGGAAAGGGCTACAAGCTCATCACGCCGGACCCTGAATGCTGACAACTACTCCGCCAAAGAGGAGCACAGAATCCCAGCCTGAACAAAGGGAGGACACTCTTCCTCAAAATCTAAAAGAACGCGTCGTTTGCGAAATGCTGCAAACGACGCGTTCTTTTTGGGACTAAGAGACTAAGAGACTAAGAGACTAAGAGTTAAAGAGACGGAGGCGGGAGCACGCTTGGATGGCAAGTTCACACTTGCCACACTGGGGCACAAAGAGACTAAGAGTCAAAGAGACAAAGAGACAAAGAGCGAAAGACGAAAGGACCGCCTTTTTGAAACATTAATGTTCATGA
>NZ_JADYUH010000043.1 GCF_021531665.1 Prevotellamassilia timonensis | reverse complement strand
CCTAAGAAAAACTAGGAGCGCTCCTAAGTAAACTGCGCGCCGTTGCAGTGCAGGGTTTGCGCTCCGTTTCGTGCAGGGTTTAGAACGTCTCAATGTATAGTTTTGTGTATAGTTTGTGTAGGGTTTGGAGCACAAACTATACATTCCGTAACGAACGGAAAATCAGAGGAATGTAGGGTTTGTGTAGGGTTTTGTGTATAGTTTGCAGAGTTTTTTCATTTCCCCTTTTATTTACGTATAGTGTAGGGTTGAAACGCAGTTGCTTTAAACCCTACACAGCGACGACTGCGACTTCGCGGCTGGCATCCATCACGAGGCGAGAACAGAAATATGGTTGTTCTAAAACATCAGGTTGAAACACTTTCTTTTGAATGCTCCTTATCCCGTGAATGATAGCCCCCATAACCCTTTCTTCACGAAAAGCGGGAGAGGCTTTGCTGTTTGGAAGGAAAGCGCTATCTTTGCAGCCGATTTGCTTCCCCGGCAGGGCGAAAGCCTTGCGTGTGTGATGGCGAATTAAGCGATAAAACTTAATTTAGAGTAACACATTCAAACAAACAAAACAATGAAACAAATTACGATTGAAGGTACTTCTCGTGCCGATCTCGGCAAGAAGGCAACCAAAGCCGTACGTGCCAATGGAAACGTTCCCTGCGTGCTCTACGGAGAAAAGAAAGACGAAAACGGCAAGCCCGTGGCAATTCATTTTGAGGTTTCCGAGAAACAGATCAACAAGTTGGTCTTCACTCCTCACATCTATCTCGTGGACATCAAAATCGACGGGGAAGACCACAAGGGCATCATGAAGGAAATCCAGTTCCACCCGGTGAAGGACAACGTGCTTCACGTGGATTTCTTTGAAGTACACGCTGAGAAACCCATCGTCATGGGTGTGCCCATCGCAGCCAAAGGTCTTGCCGACGGTGTGCGTGCCGGTGGTCGCTTGATGATGATGATTCGCAAACTGCAGGTTCGTGCGCTCTACGAAAACATTCCCGAGAAGTTGGATGTGGACGTGACCAAACTGCAGCTCGGAAAGAGCATCAACGCCGGTCAGCTCAGCTACGACAACCTCGAAATCATCACTCCGAAAGAGGTTATCGTTTGCACCGTCAAGATGACTCGTGCCGCCATGGGTGCTGCTGCAGCTGCTGCCAAGGAGGCTTAAGTTGAAACTCAAGGTGTTCTGTGAAGGTTCCTTTGCAGAACGCCTTCTTTTTTTTCATTCCTGATGAATTATCTCATTGTCGGATTGGGCAATATCGGAGACGAATATGCCCGCACTCGACATAACATAGGTTTCCGGGTATTGGACGCTCTTGCCGGAGCGTCCAATCTTGTCTTTGAGGACAAGCGTTACGGCTTTGTCACCACGCTGAAGGTGAAGAATCAGACACTGACGCTCTTGAAGCCTTCCACCTACATGAACCTCTCCGGTAATGCCGTGCGCTATTGGATGAAGGAGAAAAACGTGCCCATCGAGCGTCTGCTCGTCGTGGTCGATGACCTCGCGCTTCCTTTCGGGAAGATAAGAATCAAACCCGGCGGTAGCGAGGCGGGACACAACGGACTCCGCCACATCACCTCCGTGCTCGGCACGCAGGCTTACGCCCGCCTCCGCTTCGGCATCGGAAATGAGTTCCCGCGTGGCTCGCAAATTGATTTCGTCCTGGGGGAGTTCGGGGAAGAAGAACTGAAAACCATGGACGAAAGAGTGAAAGTGGCAGGCGAGGCTGTCAAGACTTTCTGTCTGGCAGGCATCCAGATTGCCATGAACCAGTTTAACAACAAGTAAGGCGTCAGAAACATAAAGCGGGGACTCATATATATATAATAATGTGTGGCGAATGTTTTTCGCGTCCTATATATATAATGTGTAGCCGCCCCTAACTTCATGGAAGCAAGAATTGACAAGTGGCTCTGGGCAGCACGAATCTTCAAAACGCGCTCGCTGGCTGCCGATGCCTGCAAGAGCGGACGCATCACGCTCAACGGGGCGCAAGTGAAACCCTCCCGCACCGTGAAAGAGGGCGATGAAGTCGGCGTGAAGAAATCTCCTGTGACCTACACTTTTCGAGTGAAACAGGCGATTGAGAAACGCGTCGGCGCAAAACTTCTGCCCGACATCCTGGAAGACATCACGACGCCGGAGCAGTACGAGATTCTCGAAATGCAGCGCATCAGCGGATTTGTCGGCAGAGCCAAGGGTACGGGGCGACCGACCAAAAAGGACCGCCGCGCACTTGACGACTTTGCTCAGAACGCTTCTGAGGACATGTCCTCCTTTTTGTTTGATTTTGATGAATGAAGCCCGTTCTCGGGGCGGCGAATAATTCTTTTATCCCAATTTTGCACACCTCTTTTTTTAAGTTCCCGATGACAGACAAGTCTTCTCCTTCCGTTTTTGCACCCTCGGTGGTGCTGGTTGATGCCGATTTTTTGGACAGAGTGGCGTTTGACCTGATTGTGAATTTCGAGCGCATGATTGGTCGCCGCATTCCGAAGGGAGATCTCTGCCACTGGCTGGACTGCGTTGCCCTCGATGGCGGACTCCGCCCCGGCGCGGGAGAGATTCAGGCACATTTCCTCTATTCTCCCCAAAAAGAGGAGTTGCAGAATTTCACTCCCTCAAAGTTCCGGGAAGACCTCAACGGACTGCGTTTCGACGACCGCATCGGCTCCTTTTCTCTTTTCGCGTTCCCTGTGGAGGAGATTATCTCCGGCGAAGAGTTCTTCCTGCAATCCTTTGCCATGCTCTGCGAAGAGAAGCAGGTGAAGAACCTGATTGTCGTTGCAGACATGGATGCCTATGGCGACAAAGTGACGAAAATCTGCCGCGACGCAAAAGACACGGACATCACGCTGCTCACCATGCAGCCCGTCACCGGCAGAGGCTTCAGCCAGGAGATTCTGGGCTACTCGCTCATGTCGGCTCTCGGAATCAAAAGCGAAGAGTTAGCGTAGTTCAGAGAAAAGCACTAACTTTGCTTCGCAAAGCGAAGTTAGGCTGCGGCTCGGCGCGAATCAATATGCGGTGATATTTTTTCTTTTCAATCATGGACGAAAGTTTAATTCTTCAAGTCAAGCAACGCTACAACATTGTGGGTAATTGCGAGGCGCTGAACCGCGCCATCGAGATTGCCCTCAAAATTGCGCCCGTGGATTTGTCCGTCTTGGTCACCGGAGAGAACGGTGTCGGTAAAGAAATCTTTCCCCGCATCATTCACGACCACAGTCTTCGCAAAGGAAAAAAATATTTTGCCGTGAACTGCGGCGCTATTCCGGAAGGTACCATCGACTCCGAACTTTTTGGTCATGAGAAAGGGGCTTTCACCGGTGCCATCGACCAGCGAGAAGGCTATTTCGCCGCAGCCAACGGCGGCACGCTCTTCTTGGACGAAGTCGGCGAACTGCCGTTACAGACACAGGCGCGGCTGCTTCGTGTCTTGGAGACCGGAGAATACATTCGCGTCGGCTCCAGTGAAGTGCGCAAAACCAACGTGCGCATCGTTGCCGCCACCAACGTCAACATGGAGAAAGCCATTGCCGAAGGAAAGTTCCGCGAAGACCTTTACTATCGTCTCAACACCATCTCCATTTCCGTCCCCGCACTCAGAGACCGTGGCGATGACGCCGCGCTGCTCTTCCGAAAGTTTGCACTTGACATGAGCGAGCGCTACAAAATGCCGCCCGTGCGCCTCACCGAGGACGCCGTGCGCTTGCTGGTAGCCTATCCTTGGAAAGGAAATGTGCGACAGTTGAAAAATCTGACGGAAAACATGAGCGTCACCGCCGAGAAAAGAGAAATCGACGCGGAAACACTGCGAACTTATCTTCCCGCAGATTCCTTTCACAACCAACTGGTCGCTGTGAACGAGACACCGCGCGAACACAGTTTTGAAACCGAGCGCGAGATTCTCTACAAGATTCTCTTTGACCTCCGCCGTGACGTTTCTGAACTGAAACGCATCGTTCGCGAGCAGAACCTGACGCAGCCTTCCTCCCTCGGCGCTCGCACGGAATCCCACAATCTCGTCTTTGGCACACATCCCGCCGACAATTTTGAAAAAGAAGAGGAGGACGCTTTCTGGGAAGCCGAAGAGGTCAAAGAAGAACTTGCCGAACAAACGCCGAAAAAAACGACGGAAGAGGTGCTGACTCCCGTTGGACGTTCGCTTGAAGAAGTCGAGTGCGAAATGATTCGCCGTGCACTGGCGGAACACAACGGGCGACGCAAACAAGCCGCCGACAGTCTCGGTATCTCAGAGCGCACGCTCTACCGAAAAATCAAGGAATATCAACTTGAAAACGAATGAGTCTCCTTTGACAAAACCTCCTTTCCCATCGTTGTCTCCCGTCTCATTCTCAGTCTCTATGAAAAGAACCGTTCTCCAAACCTTCTGCTCGCTGCTGCTGACTTGTCTGCTCGTCGGCAGTTGCATCAGTTATCGCTTCACGGGAACCAACATCAACTACGACATCATCAAAACCATTCAGATTGACAAAATTGCGAACCGAGCCCCCTACGGCTGGGCACCGATGGAAGCGATTTTCAACAATAAACTTCAAGACCAATACGTCAATCAGACCCGTCTGAAACTTGTCAAACGCAGTGGAGATTTGCAGGTGGCGGGAGAAATCACAGCCTACGACCAGTTCAACAAAGCCATCGCTGCTGACGGCTATGCTTCGCAAGTGCAACTCCGCATGACCGTCAACATCCGCTTCAAGAACAACAAAACGGGGCAAACCTGGGAGAAACAATTCTCAGCCACGACCCAATATGACTCTACGCAACAGTTAGCCGCCGTGCAGGAAACCCTTGTGACCGAAATGGTGAAAGACCTTTGCGACCAAATCTTCAATGCCACCGTCGCCGACTGGTAAGACCGACGCTCATATTTCATGGACATCCACATTGCCGAACTCATCGCTCACCCCGAGCAGTTGAACAAAGACACGCTCTTTGCACTGCGCGAACTGATAGCAAAATATCCTTACTATCAGGCAGCTCGGCTTTTGTTCTTGCGCAATCTCTTTCTGCTCCATGACCCTGACTTCGGAGAGGAACTTCGCAAAATGGCGGGCTGTCTGCCCGACCGACGAGTGTTGTTTGAGATGGTTGAAGCGGACAACTATGCTGTTCAGCCCGTGGCAGAAACCGCGCCGGAGAAACCGGCAGAAGAGGGAGGCAGCCGCACCATTGCTCTCATCGACGATTTCCTTCGCACCGCCGACCTCGGCGACGAGCAACCGAAACGCAAACCCACGGCTGCCGATGCGACAAGCGACTATTCCGCCTTCCTCCTGCTGATGGACGATGCCGAGCCGCAGGCGGAAAACGGCGCAGAGAAAAACACCGGAGACCGAAGCGCAGAACTCATCGACGACTTCATGGAGCAGAAACCCTCGCGCATTCGTTTGCAGGAAGAACCGACCTTTGTGCCGGAGGAGCAAAACGAGGTGGAGGAAGAGACGGCTGATGACGCCTATTTGACCATGACACTTGCCAAAATCTACATCAAACAGCAACGCTATGAGAAGGCTCTTGAAATTATGCGCAAGGTCAATTTGAATAATCCGAAAAAAAGTGCTTACTTTGCAGACCAAATCCGCTTCCTACAGAAGTTGATAATCAATCAAAATCATCAAAACCATTCTTAATATGTATTCTGTTTTAGTCATTCTGGCAGTAATTGCAGCCATTCTCCTCACTTTGATTGTTCTCATTCAAGAGTCTAAGGGCGGTGGTTTGGCTTCTAACTTTGCAGCCTCCAATCAAATCATGGGCGTGAGAAAGACCACCGACGTGGTGGAGAAAGCCACTTGGGCTCTTGCAGCTTTGCTCGTTGTCTTCTCCGTGTCTTCTGTCTTCTTCGCTCCGCGCAGCGAAAGTTCCACTTCCGTTGTCACCACCGCAGCACCTGCCGCTCCTGAGACTCCGGCTCCCGCAGCACCTGCCGCTCCTGCCGCTTCTGAGACTCCGGCTCCCGCTGCACCTGCTGCACCTGCTGCTCCCGCAAACTAAAGGATTTTCCCCTTTTTTCATCTCAGAAAAAGTCCGGTCTCTTCTAAGGTCATCTGAAAGAGTGCCATCGCGGCACCGTCTGTTCCTTGCAAGAAACCGGACCTTTCTTTTCATCTTCAAGAAAACATTTTCAGCGTTTTATGAAAATTGCTATCGTTGGCACCGGTTACGTCGGCCTTGTTTCCGGTGCATGTTTCGCCGAGATGGGCGTTGAAGTGACCTGCGTGGACATCAACGAAGAAAAAATAAAAATGCTTTCCGAAGGGAAAGTGCCCATCTATGAGCCCGGACTGGAAGAAATGGTTGTGCGAAACTTCCGTGAGGGGCGTTTGAAATTTACAACCCGTTTGACCGACTGTCTGGATGAGGTGGAGGCTGTCTTCAGCGCAGTCGGCACGCCGCCCGATGAAGACGGTTCCGCAGACCTCAGTTACGTCCTCCAAGTCGCTCGTGAGGTCGGACAGAACATGAATCACTATGTCGTGCTCGTCACCAAAAGCACAGTTCCCGTTGGCACTGCTCAGAAAGTGAAGGTGGTCATTGCCGAAGAACTCGCCGCTCGAAAGGTGGAAATCGAGTTTGACGTGGCGTCCAATCCCGAGTTCCTGAAAGAAGGTGCTGCTGTCAAGGACTTCATGAGCCCCGACCGCGTTGTGGTTGGAGTTGAGAGCGAAAGAGCGCGCAAACTGATGCAGCGCCTCTATGCTCCTTTCATGATGACCAACAACCGCATCCTTTTCACCGACATTCCTTCGGCAGAGATGATTAAGTATGCAGCCAACTCCATGCTTGCCACGCGCATTTCTTTCATGAACGACATCGCCAATCTCTGCGAGCTCGTCGGTGCCGATGTGAACATGGTGCGCAAAGGCATTGGCGCAGACACGCGCATCGGCTCCAAGTTCCTCTATCCCGGTTGCGGCTATGGTGGTTCCTGTTTCCCGAAGGACGTCAAGGCTTTGATTCAAACGGCGCGTCAGCAGGGCTATGAGATGCGTGTGCTCCAAGCCGTTGAAGAAGTGAATGAGCGTCAGAAGAGCGTGCTTTTCCAAAAACTTTCGTCACATTTTGGTGGCGACTTGAAAGGCAAAACCGTGGCACTTTGGGGCTTGGCGTTCAAGGCAGAGACTGATGACATGCGCGAGGCGACCTCTCTGGTCATCATCCGTCAGCTTCTCGACGCCGGTTGCGAAGTCAGAGTCTTTGACCCCGTCGCCATGAATGAATGCCGCCGCCGTCTGGGAGACGCCGTGACCTATGCCAAGGACATGTATGACGCTGCTCTCGGTGCCGATGCCCTCTTGCTTCTGACCGAATGGAAGCAGTTCCGTTTGCCCTCCTGGGAAGTGGTTCGCCGCACGATGAACCAGCCCGTTGTCTTTGACGGTCGCAACATCTACGACCCCGAAGAATTGCGCGCCGGTGGTTTCCACTATTCTTCCATCGGCAGACAATAACGTTTCTCCCTCATGACTCTCCTCTTCCGAACTCTCTTCGCCCTGTTCCTTCTCCTGTTTTTTGCGAAGGGACAGGGCGATGTGCTCATCCGCCTTTTCAGTTCTCTTTTTGACACGCTGCTTCCGCCGCAGCCGTGGCTTTGGGGCGGTCTGCTCACGATTGTTTGGCTGGGCGCGTTGGCTTTGGTTCAACGTGCCTTTCCCCGCAGTCGTCGCGCCGCAGTCATCAGCCACACGTTCGCTGTGTGGTTTGCTGTCGCGTTGGTCAGCGTTCCTTTCGCTGGGCTGTGGCATCAACTGGCATTGGCTGCTGTCGGCGCGGCGCTTGCCGTGGTGTTCGTTCGCCTCGCCCCCCGTCCCGTTCCCGCTTGTCCTGCGTCGTTGGCGCATCGTCGCTTGTGGTGTTCGTTTTGGAACGTGAATCTGTTGGAGTTGCTTTGGCTGACGAGTTTGTGTGTGTATGCCGGTCTTGGTGCGGCTGCTTCCGACACCGACCACTATGAGCTTCGCACCGCGCAGGCTTTGCGCTCCACTCCCGAGGATGCCTATCGGGTGGGGGAGCGTTCACTTGCGACGACTCCGCGTTTGTTTGCTTTGCGCTGTCGTTTGATGGCGAGCGAGCGTTCCGGTCTTGGTGAAACTTTGTTTGAACAGCCCGTTCCTCCGCGGGTGAGTGCTTCCATGCTGATACCTTCTGAGAGATTTTCTCCTGCCGACTATCCAGCCGACTCGCTCTACGCCTTTCTGCAGACTCCGCGCCGCACAGGCGAGAAAGCGTTGGACTATTTCCAACGTTGCGCCCATCGCGCCGGCATGAAACCCGGTCCCGCCGCCGACTACTATCTCTGTGCCCTCCTCTTAGAGCGCCGCTTGGAACGTTTTGTCGCAGCGCTTCGTTGTGTTTACCCCGACGGAGACCGTGCCGGTCATCGCCTTCCGCGTTTCTATGCGCAGGCGATCATCCTTCACCAAAAACGTCGCACGAATCCTACGTGGCACTATAAGGATAATGCCATGTCAGAAAACTACCGCAACTATTCGGAAATGGGCGACACGCTTTCCTCTGTGCGCCACCGCTACAATCTACTCCGCCGCTCCTACGGCAACACTTACTGGTGGTTCTATGATTTCGCCACTGCGCTCAACGCTCAGACTAAGTGAACCTGCTCGGTGTGCAATTGTGCGTATCAAGCAAAAAATCACAGAGCATAAATGTCCGTCTTTGGGGTACATTTATGCTCTGTGAATTGTGTTTTATTGCGCTTCACCTTTGCAGCGCTTCTCTTATTCATTCTTCCGAGAGGCGTTTCCAGAAAGCGTCGAGGTCTTCGCCCAAGCCCTGCATCAGGTCCTCGCTGACCAGCATTGTGTCGTCATCCACCAAGTGGAGCTCGGCAATGCATTCGTTGTCTTCGCCCGTCAGTACGAACGAGTAGGGTTTCAAGACCGCCACGTTTTCCGTCACTTCCCGAATGTTCAAGATGGCTTTTCGCAGCACCGGCTGCACGGCATCATAGAAATTCTCGTCTGAGTTGTCCATCCATTCCTCCACCACGCAGCGCGTGAGTTCTGTTTCGTCGTCATCATAGATTCGCAACTCACCGCTCTCCTGCCGAACTTGCAGGTAGAAGTCAGTCAGCGGATAGCTTTCTGCTTCGGTCGGAAACTTGGATGCTGCCTTGCGCAGCGCTCTTTCAATTTGGGAGAGGGTCTGTTCGGACGCTTTCATGGCAAAGGAAATGAGGAAAAGTGAGACAAGAATGTTTGGAGAAATCGCCTTCTTGACGCCTTGAATCGCCCGAAATACGAGCGCGGAGAAAAGAAAACGTGCTTTCTGCCTTACAAAATTACAAATTTCTTTACCACTTTTGTTCTTTTTTGGCGCATTTGCTTATTTTTGGCTGCAAAAGAATCTATTTTCCTCCTTGAACCCCTCATTTTTATCGTTAAATCCAGTTATGTCTTCCGTCAATCCTTTGGTCAGCGTTGTTGTTCCGAATTATAATTACGCCGACTATCTCGCTCCTCGCATAGACTCCATTCTTCGTCAGACTTTTTCTGATTTCGAACTGTTGCTCCTTGACGACTGTTCCACTGACCACAGCGTGTCGGTGATGAAGAAATATGAGTCAGACCCTCGGGTCGTTGCCATTGACGTCAACCAAACGAACACCGGCAGTCCGTTTCCGCAGTGGATGAAAGGAATCAAGATGGCGCGCGGGAAATACGTTTGGATTGCAGAGGCGGACGACCTTGCCGAGCCGGATTTTCTTTCGACTCTGGTTGCTGCTGCCGAGTCGCATCCCGACCTTGCGTTTTGCTATGCCGGCTCCCTTCTCATTGATTCAGCCGGCGAGGTCTCCTCGCGTGACATCAACCACTGGGGTCGCCGCGCCGCGAAGCCTCACGCCTGCTTCGATGGGAAACTCTATGCTGAGCGAAATCTCTATTGGAAGAGTTATGTGGTCAATGCCAGTGGGGCACTTTTCCGTCGTGACAAAGCGTTGCAGTTGTCGGATTCCCCTTTCCTCGGGATGCGCTATTGTGGCGACTGGCTTTTCTGGTTCAGCATGGCTTTGCTCGGGGATGTGGTTGAGGTCTATCAAAATCTGAATTACTTCCGTCAGCATGCCGCAAAGGTGACCAACGCCTCCCGCGTTTCGGGCGGAGGCGTCAACGAAGACATCACAGTGGTTCGAGAGATGGAAAGCAAGTTGCCGCAACTTTCAACCTACAAGCGCCGCTTGCGCCACGGCATGCTCTTCAAGAAAATCATTCGTCTTCACCTTCCCGCCGACGTGGAGCGCCCCATTCTTCAGCGTCTTGAAACAGAACTTGACGGCACCCGTGCGGACTATCGTTTGATGCTTTTCAACCGTGTGCTGCGCTGGCTGAACCCCTTCCTCGTCACGCCTCGTCGCGACCGTTTGTGAATTGCGAGGTCGGCTCACCATCCGGTGCGGTCAAAGCCCGCGGCGCGATACCATTCCGTCTGTTGGAACGCCAGATTCAGGTTGCCGTAGGGACAAACGTTCGCATTTTCCTCGTAGATTGTTTGTGGGACGAACATGCTCACTGCGCGGAAGCGGTCGCGATCCTCGGGCATCGTGACATAGAATCCGGAGAAAGAAGCGTTTCCCACGAAGATGGCGTCGCCTGAGCCGTAGTACTCCAAACATTCATCCAAAACATCCACCGCCTCTTGCGCCGCTTCTTCGGGCAGGAGGCGTCTCAGTGTCGCTGCCATGTCAAAAGCGTGGGGGCGATATTTTTGTTTGTAGCCATAGTATTGATAGAACAGCACGCCGTTCATGTCGGGTGAGGTTTTGTTCACGAGTTGCGACTGCGGTAGCAGTTCTCGAATCGTGTGGGCGAGTTTTTCCAGTCCGTCGGTTCGCAGACAGGACATGGCGATTCCCCAAGATCCGTAGGCGTAGGATTTTGCGGGGTCGTAGGCATCGGCGACGTAGGTTTTGGCAATGTCGGCGGGTTCGCGGGAGAAGAGTCCGTTTTCGATTTGAGAAACATAGTCCGCACCGCAGGAAGCAATGCTCATCGGGGAGGCAATCACGCGCTCCGTCACGTGGCGCAGCGCGAAGGCAGCCTCCACCGTCTGCATCAGGCAGCAGTCGAAGAAGACATATTCAAACTTCATTCCCGATGCTTCGATGGCTTCGGCGAAGTCTTCGATGAGCATTTCTGAATTGCCGACGGCTTCGTCGCCT
The DNA here is from genome assembly GCF_021531665.1 of Prevotellamassilia timonensis. Classification (GTDB taxonomy): domain Bacteria; phylum Bacteroidota; class Bacteroidia; order Bacteroidales; family Bacteroidaceae; genus Alloprevotella. The sequence continues at coordinate 12,148 of NZ_JADYUH010000043.1, read as the reverse complement.
CGGTCCAGTCCGAAGGACTTGAGCGGCACATTTTGCGTGGAGGCGGGCGTGGGGGGAATCCATCCGGTTGCGTGGGACCAGCAAATGAGCCCATATTCCTCTGCGGGGAACTGTTCTTTTGTCATTTGGCAAACCTCTCGGAGTGTCTCGGAGTCTGCGGCGTTCAGTTTCCGGCTCCAGCGATGCACGAGTGTCGGTGTGTTGTTTTGTTTTGTGACGCGGTAGAGTCGCGACCCTTTTTCATCGTCGATGAACATCAGCAGTCTGTCCTCATTGGCAAGCCAGATGCGTCCCTTCATCACCTCTGTGGAGTCAGAACGCAGATAGCCATCGATGCCGAGGCTGTTTTCCGCTGCCATGTAGAGAATCACGGTGCGGCGTCCCTTGACCGAGCCGGGTTGCGGCACATCATCGGCGTGGTCGTCGCTGCAGGCTGCGAGTAAGGGAAAAGCGAGGAGGAGCAGGAAGAGAGTTGAACGGAAGAAATGTTTCATGGGAGAGAGTTTTGTTGGGCTCGTGACATGAAAAAGTGGAGTACTTCTGATGGCAAAATTAAGGAAAAAACTGTTTCTGTGGTCTTTTCTGCTGTTTCGTATGGGAGGATTTACTAACTTTGCTCGGTCAGCGCGTTGGACGTTGAGGCGCACCGTGTCTTGTCTCGTGCCGCGCCGGTCGGGCGATGAAGTCCCGATTTCATCTTTCAAGCCAATTTTCAAACCACTTTTTTTAGTTTCATCTCATGAAAGTTTCTCATCTTTTCCTTTTTTCCTCACTTGTCTTTTCCTCTTTTGCTTGCGGTGGTCAGAAAGACTCATCTTCAGAAGCCGCTGCAGCCGACTCCACGGCGCAAACTGCTCCCGAGGTGCAGTCAGACCCTGTCAGAGAGAATCGCAGTGAAGTGAAGATGGGTGGGAAGGACTATGTCGTCACCGTCACCCGCGAGCCGGACCAAGAAGGCGGCACGGTGCAGGACGAGGTCGGCACTTTGTGGAAGGACAATGTCGTTCGCATTTCGGTGACTGCCGCGGGCGAAGAAGTGGTCAGCCGCACGTTCCACAAATCCGATTTCGCGGACAAACTCACCGAGACGGAAGCGAGCGGTACGATTTTGTTGGGCATGGCATACGATGAGACGGCTTCCGTCTCCGGCCGTGTGTTGCGTTTTGGTGCCCAGGTCGGACAGCCCGGCATTGGTGAGGGTCCCGCCTTCACTGTTGAACTCTCTTTGGATGGCTCAGTCCGCATCGTCCGTGACTCCAATCAAGACACGACGGGCGACGATGGAATGGAGGAGTGAGGCGAGGAAATTTTGGGAGAAGGGCATTTTTCTTGATTAGTTTTTTCTGCGTTTCCGCGTTCTCGCTTTGCGTTTCCGCGTTTTCGCTTTGCGTTCCCGCGTCTTCGCCTTTGCGTTTCCGCGTTTCGCCTTTGGCGTTTCCGCGTTTTCGCTTTGCGTTCCCGCGTCTTCGCTTTGCGTTCCCGCGTCTTCGCTTTGCGTTCCCGCGTTTTCGCTTTGGCGTTTCCGCGTTCTCGCTTTGCGTTCCCGCGTTTTCGCTTTGGCGTTTCCGCGTTCTCGCTTTGCGTTTATGCGTTTCGCTTTGCGTTTCCGCGTTTCGCTTTGGCGTTTATGCACACAAAAAAACCTGAGGAACACGGTTCCACAGGTTTCAGTTTCTCTCGTTGTTCGCGAGTTTCGCTTTAGCCGCGAGGGCTGAAACGACGTGCCGAAATTTAGGCAGCGGGTTCAGCTACGGTGTCAGCAGCAGCAGAGTCAGCAGCAGCAGAATCAACAGCTACAGAGTCAGCGGCGCTATCAACAACAGTGCTATCAGCTACAGAGTCAGTAGCGGCTGCGTCAGAAGTTTTGTTACCGCAAGAAGCGAAAGAGATAGCTGCGAAAGCTACGAACATGAAAACTAACTTTTTCATTGTGTGTGAAATAAATTTTTAGTAAAACAATCAATTGTCTTTTTAAAACGCTGCAAAGGTACGGACTTTCGGATTCCCTCCAAACTTTTGCGCGCTTTTTTTGGAAAAAAGTACTTCTTTTTTAACAAACAAATTACATATCTCTTCGCTTTGCCAAGCGAGGGTAACAAATTGAGCGTATGTTTTGCGCCACACTTGCTTTTCGTCTCTCCTTTCTTCTTTTTATTGTTTTCTCTCTTTCGGGAGTCGAAAGGCGGAGTGGGGGGTGCACGGCAGTGAGTCCCATGCTTTTTTCTTAAATTTGCAGCATGAATCATCTGAAAGGACTGAAGGCAGCCTACCTCACGCTTGGCTGCAAATTGAACTTTGCGGAGACGGCGTCTCTGCGCGACCGTTTGGAAGGATTGGGCATCCAAACGGCGGAAGAAGGCGAAAGCGCAGACATTTGTGTTGTCAACACGTGCTCGGTCACCGAAGTGGCGGACCACAAGTGCCGCCAGGCGATTCACCGTCTGACGCGGCGCAATCCCAGCGCTTTTGTGGTGGTCACAGGATGCTACGCCCAACTCAAGGCTGACGAGATTGCGCGTCTCGAAGGCGTTGACCTCGTGGTTGGAGCCGAGCAGAAGGGACGCATCGCTGAGTTGTTGGCACAGCGTCTTGCTGACCGAAGAGAGGAAAGCCAAGCGTGTCACGAGAAAGAATGGGGACCGTTGGGCGAAATCAAAACTTTTGCACCGTCCTGCTCCTGCGGGGAACGCACACGCTTTTTCTTGAAAGTGCAGGATGGGTGCGACTATTTCTGTTCCTACTGCACGATTCCCTTTGCTCGCGGCCGCTCTCGCAACGGCAGCATTGCGTCAATGGTGGAACAGGCGCGCGACGTCGCCGCCCGCGGCGGAAGAGAAATTGTCCTGACGGGAGTCAACACGGGCGACTTCGGGCGCTCCACGGGTGAAACCTTTCTTGAACTCATTCGTGCGCTCGACGAGGTGGAAGGAATTGTGCGCTACAGGATTTCAAGCATAGAACCCAATCTTCTGACGGATGAAATCATCCGGTTTTGTGCAGATTCGCGCGCCTTCATGCCCCATTTCCACGTGCCTTTGCAGAGTGGTTCCGACGAGGTGTTGAAGTTGATGCGTCGTCGCTATGACACCGCCCTCTTCGCCCACAAGATGGAGCAAATCAAACGTTGGATGCCCGATGCTTTCATCGGCGTTGATGTCATTGTTGGCATGCGTGGTGAGACGGACGACATGTTCAACCGTGCCTTTGATTTCATCTCCGGACTGGACGTTTCGCAACTCCACGTCTTCCCCTACAGTGAACGTCCCGGCACTCGCGCGCTGCAAATCCCCGGTCCCGTTGCACCCGAGGCGAAGCGCGAACGCGGCGCCCGCCTGCTGGAACTTTCTGAGCAAAAGCGCCGTGAACATTATGCACGCTTCATCGGCACGGAGCGCCCGGTGCTTTGGGAACACGCCCGAGAGGGTCAGCCCATGGCAGGCTTCACCGACAACTACGTCCGAGTGCGTTGTCCCGAAGGAGCGATGCCCGAGGATGGAAGCATTTCCCGCGTCAGACTCGGCGGCTTCTGTGACGAAGGCGCCTGCCTGGAGAGTTTCGACCCAAGACAATGAGCGTGTCGAAGCCTGCAACTGAGGACCCCCCAAAAAGAGATTCCTATATATATTAATGAGTATAATGACTATAAAGACAGACAGAAAAGTTGCGGTCGTCATTCTCAATTGGAACGGGGCTGCGATGATGCGTCGTTTCCTTCCTTCCGTTGTGGAGGGAACCGGGACGGACGGCGCGGTGATTGTGGCGGACAATGGTTCCACCGATGATTCGGAGTCGTGTGTCACGAAAGAGTTTCCCGAAGTCGCGTGGTTGCCTCTGGGCGAGAATTACGGTTTTGCGGAAGGCTACAATCGCGCTTTGGCACAAGTTGAAGCCCCTTACTTCCTCCTGCTGAACAGCGACGTCGAGGTCGGTGCGCATTGGCTGCGCCCCATGATTGATTTCATGGAAGCCCATCCCGACGTTGCTGCCTGCCAGCCGAAACTTTGTGCGCAGCGTGACCACGGAAGTTTTGAGTATGCCGGTGCCGCCGGCGGCTTCATTGATCGTTACGGCTATCCCTTCTGTCGCGGTCGGATTTTGGAAAGCGTGGAGCGCGACGAAGGACAGTATGATTCTGTTTGCGACCTCTTTTGGGCAACGGGCGCTGCGTTGCTGATTCGTCGCGAGGATTGGGAACGCGCCGGCGGTCTGGACGGTCGTTTCTTTGCGCACCAGGAAGAGATTGACCTTTGCTGGCGCTTGAGAGCACGCGGGCGTCGCGTGGTCTGCGTGCCGCAGAGCGTGGCTTACCACGTCGGCGGCGGCACCCTTGATGCGGGAAATCCGAGGAAGACTTTCCTGAACTTTCGAAACAATTTGTTCATGCTCTACAAGAACCTGCCCGCCGCTGAGATTGGCTGGGTGATGGGAGTGAGGAAGTGGCTTGACTGGGTCGCTGCGTTGAAGTTCCTGCTGAGCGGCGACGTGAAAAATTTCCGTGCCGTCGTGAAAGCGCGAAAAGAGTTTGCTCGTCGCAGAGCGGAGTTCTATGCAGACCGACAGCACAACCTCGCCCTCTCTGTGGACGGTGGTCAAAACATACCCGAAAGAATGAATTGCAGTCTGCTGTTCCTCTACTATGCCAAGGGCGTGCGTACCTTCTCCGCCCTGCTTCGGCACGTTGGAAAAGCCAAAAGGAAATAAGAACATCCTCAAAATTCTCACGATGGAAAACCAAACGAAGAACGCAAAGCCGGAAGCGGCGCTCTATCTGATTCCCGTCACTCTCGGTGGTGACGTTGCCCACGATTACGTCCTGCCGGCTCACAACCGCGAGGTCATTCTCAGCCTCCGTCATTTCATTGTGGAAGAACTCCGCACCGCCCGCCGTTTCTTGAAACAGGTAGAGAAGACGATTGACATTGACTCCTTGCATTTTTGCGAGATGGGGAAACACGCTGACGCCTCCGCCTTTTCGCGTCATCTTGAACCGTTGCGGCGTGGAGAGTCGGTGGGTGTGCTCAGCGAGGCAGGTTGTCCCGCCGTGGCAGACCCCGGTGCCGACATCGTGGCGATTGCGCAGCGCGAAGGGCTTCGTGTTGTTCCTTTGGTCGGTCCTTCGTCCATTTTGTTGGCGGTCATGGGCAGCGGATTCAACGGTCAGAGTTTCGCCTTCAACGGCTATCTTCCCGTGGACGCCTCCGATCGTTCGAAAACGTTGAAGAAACTTGAAACCCGCTCGGCTGTGGAGCGTCAGACTCAACTCTTCATTGAAACGCCGTTTCGCAACTTGCAACTTTTCCGCCATCTGCTCGCCACGCTTGACCGACGCACGCGCCTCTGCGTGGCAGCGGGTCTGACGACCGAGGCTGAATTCCTTCGCACCCTGACCGTGGCGCAGTGGAAAAGTCAGCCTGAACCTCCCATCCACAAAGTCCCCACGATTTTTGCGATTTATGCCGGATAGGGTCATCGGCTCGGTGCGCCCTTTTGAAAAACCGTGTCGGACACTCCACCGGCGGGTGTGGAAAAAAAGAGGTTTTTTCTCGCTTTTCGGGTGCTTTCCCGATTTTAACAGTCCTTGCTTTTGGCGATGAAAAGTATTATATTTGTATAGGAAAAAAGGGAGGAGCCTCGGCTCCCCCCTTTTTTTGTCTCTTTCCCTTTAAAAACGGGGATTTAGGAGCGCTCCCAGGAAAAATTAGGAGCGCACCCGGTTAAAATTTGCCTTCTTCTAATTTTAATTTGCCTTCCTCTAAGTAAAACTGCACGCCGAGAAGGCAAAACCGGGAGGTGAAAAGTGTCTTCAGAAGTTAAAAATGTTAATGTCAAAAAGCCGGAAATCCATCCGTCGGGGTGGAAAAAACACGGTGCAGACTCGGGCGTTCCCTTGGCAAATTTGAGGGAAGATTCACTCCGCCGTCTGCGTCATTCCGGTCTTCAATCGTCCTCCCGAGATGCGCTGGACGATGAGAGCCAGTGCGCCGTCGCCGGTGACGTTGCAGGCGGTTCCGAAACTGTCCATGGCGATGTAGAGCGCAATCATCAGTGCCTGGTCGTTCTCAGAAAAGCCGAGCAAAGACTGGAGCACGCCGAGCGCTGCCATAATCGCTCCGCCGGGCACACCGGGTGCCGCCACCATCGTCACGCCCAGCATGCAGATGAAACCTGCCATTTGAGCCGGTTCAAAGGGAATCCCCTGCGTCAGCATCAGGGCTATGGCGCAAGCCACAATCTTCAAGATGCTGCCCGAGAGATGAATCGTGGCGCAGAGGGGAATGACGAAGCCGCCGATGCCTTCGCTCACTCCGTTTTTCAGCGCGCAGCGGAGGGTGAAGGGAATCGTTGCGGCGGAAGATTGAGTGCCCAGAGCGGTGAAATAGGCGGGCATCATGTTCCACAGCAGTCTCAGCGGGTTGCGGCGGTGGAGCGCACCAGCCACCGTGAATTGAAAGATGAGCAAGAGCACGTGCATGACGAAAATCACGCAGATGACTTTGGCGAAGACGAGCAAAACGTGGAAGACTTGCCCGCTGTGGCTCATGTTGAAGAAGATGCCGAAGATGTAGATTGGCAAAAGCGGGAGAATCACCTTCTGAATCGTGAGGATGACGATGCTTTCAAACTCTTTTGCCGCTTGAGCCAGCGCCGTCGCCTTCTTGGAGGCAATGCCCAATCCGAGGGTGAAAGCGAGCACGAGGGCAGTCATGACGGGGAGCGGCTCGGGAATCGAAATGGTGAAGTAGGGGAGGGAAGACGTGTTCTGGCTGATGTCTTCCAAAGCCACTGGCGCGCCAATGAGATGGGGCAGCGTGAGGGAGCAGACACCATAGGAGAAAAAGCCCGAGACGAGCGTGGCGACATAGGCAAGGCAGACCGTCAGCAGCAGCATCCGCCCGGCGCCGGCACCGCTCTCTGCTTCCACATTGACGATGGCGGGCGTGACGAGACCCAGAATGATGAGCGGAACGAGGAAACCGAGGAACTGGCTGAAGAGTCCGTTGAAGGTGACGAAGAGACGAACCGGAATGTCGGGCGAAAAAAGCCCGAGCAGAATGCCCAAAGTGATGGCGATGAGAATGCGGGGCAAGAGGCCAATGGAGGGAAGTTTCATGGGAGTTTGTGGAGAGTTATGGGGAAAACGTGTTTTTCAAAAAGAAAAATCCGGGTGCGTCGGGAACAGGTCCTCACACCCGGATGTGCCTTATATCTTTGAGAAATCTTCGAGATGTGCTTCGGAGTTTTCTCTATATAATATAGAAGTCCTTGAGTTGCGCTTCAGAGTTTTCTCTCAATATATTATGTGTGTTCTCAAGATTCGCTGCAAGAGCCTTCGCGGAAAGGTGAGGCTGCTTGGAGTCAGCGTCTCATTTCAGCAGTTCTTCGAGTTTTTTCTCCAGCGCATCGCCGCGGAGATTGTTGGCAACAATCTTGCCGTCGGGACCAACGAGGAGTGTGGCGGGAATGGAGTTGATGCCATAGACCTCGCCTGCCACGCATTTCCAACCCTTCAAGTCGCTGAGGTGATGCCAAGGCAGTGCGAGCGATTGAATGGCGCCCGTCCAGGCTTCCTTGTCCTGGTCAAAGGAGAGACCGACCACGTCAAAGCCTTTGTCCTTATACTTTTCATAGGCAGCCTTCACGTGTGGCATTTCACGGCGACAAGGTCCGCACCAAGAAGCCCAGAAATCCACGAGGACATATTTCCCTTTTCCGACAAACTCACTGAGTTTGTGCATCTTTCCTTCCGTGTCTGCCATTTCAAGGTCGGTGAACTGCACGCCGACGGCTTGTCGTTTCCAAGCGCCAATCATGTTTTTGAGGCTGCTTGCCGCTTTCACCTTCATATAGGCAGGATCTCCCTCTTCAGCCAGCGAGATGACCGTTTCGCGCTCCATCATGGAAGCGTTCTCAAGGAGGAAGAAGGCGGGGAAGACGTGTTGCTTGTTCTGTTCGCAGCAGTCCTTGATGAGAGCGAGGAGGGTGGTGTGTGCGGTTTCGTAGCGTTGGATGAGCGCCTGGCGGAGGCTGTCGGAAGACTCCTGACTCTGAGCCGGGTTTTTGAAGACGGCAGCCACTTCGCGCATGATGTCTTCCTGTTCGTTGAGGCGTTTCTGCCAGAGGCTGAATGCCTCGTTTTCGGGAGTGCCGCTGACGGTGCGCTGCTTGAGGTCGGCACGCACGTCGCCCTCTGCAATGAGGCGCACGGCGTCGTTGTTCTCGGCGTTGCTATAGACGTAGAAGAGCGTCTGACCCTGTGCGTCTCCTTCAAAGCGGAACGTTCCGTTCACCACTTCAACGCTGTCAGCGTCTCTTGTTTTGATGGCTCTCAAATAAGCCTTCGTGGCTTTTGCGTCGCAGACGCCTTCAATGCAAAAACGCTGTGCCAACGCGGGAGAGAGCGTGAGTGCAGCAAGTGCTGCCAATAGAATCTTTTTCATCTTTCAAAAGCAAAATGTGTGGTTTGTTGGGGTGTTTAGTTGATTTACACGGCAAAAGTAAGCATTTTGCAGGCTTTTTCCGTAATTTTGCCTCAAAATAAGCCGCAAAGCCTGACGCAAAGCGGCTGTCCATTAACTGACAACACCTTCCTTTATGAAAAACAGCGACTGCGTGGTCATCATTCCCACCTACAACGAAAAAGAAAACGTTGAAAACATCGTGCGTGCCGTCTTGGCGCTGGAACACGGTTTCCATATTCTCATCATCGACGACGGCTCTCCCGATGGCACCGCCGAAATCGTCAAGCGACTCCAAAAGGAAGAGTTTCCCGACGAACTGCACCTCGTCGAACGCACGGGCAAACTCGGGCTCGGCACAGCCTATATCGCCGGCTTCAAATGGGCGATTGAGCATGGCTATGACTTCATTTTCGAAATGGACGCGGACTTCAGCCACGACCCTAAAGATTTGCCGCGACTCTACGACGCCTGCAGCAAGGAAGGTTTCGACCTCGCCATCGGCTCGCGCTACGTCAGCGGAGTCAATGTCGTGAACTGGCCCATGGGGCGCGTGCTCATGAGTTACTACGCCTCAAAATATGTTCGCCTCGTGACCGGCGTTCCCATCCACGACACGACCGCCGGCTTCAAATGCTATCGCCGCAAAGTCTTGGAAACCATTGACCTCGATGCCATCCGCTTCAAGGGCTATGCCTTCCAAATTGAAATGAAATTCACTGCCTTCAAACTCGGATTCAAAATCAAAGAGGTGCCCGTCATCTTCGTCAACCGAGTGCTCGGCACAAGCAAAATGAGTGGCGGCATCTTCGGAGAAGCACTCTTCGGAGTCATTCGACTCAGATGGGCAGCCCTCACAGGAAAAATCAAACCGCGCAAACTCTGAATTTGAAACGGCGCATTGCGCCTCCCTTCACCATGCACTTCAGAACTGAAATCAGAAACGTCACTATCGTCAACGAGGGAAGAACTTTTCTCGGCTCCCTGCTCATTGACGACGACCGCATTGACCGTATCACCGAAGGAGAAGTCTGTGACCTCCGCACACCTGCTGATAAAGTCATTGACGGCACCGGATGCTTCCTGCTTCCGGGCATCATTGACACGCACGTTCACTTTCGTGACCCCGGACTGACTCGCAAAGGCGACTTCTTCAGCGAAAGCAAAGCCGCTGCTGCCGGCGGTGTAACCACCGTCTTTGACATGCCGAACTGCGTGCCACAAACCACCACCGCCGAGGCATTCCGCGAGAAGTGGAAAATTGCATCCTCAAAGAGCGTCGTGAATTTTGGAATCTGTTTCGGAGCGACACAGTCCAACGCCTCGGAACTCTCGCGCCTCGACAGAAGAAAAGTCGCCGCCGTGAAACTCTTCATGGGCTCTTCGACGGGAAACATGCTCGTCGATGACGAAGCCGACTTGCTCACCGTCTTTGAACAAAGCCGACTCCCCATCATTGCACACTGCGAAGACAGCACCATCATTGCTGAGAACCTGAAGGCTGCAAAGAAAACCTACGGTCCGGACCCTGCCATCATTCATCATCCCGAAATCCGAAGTGAAGAGGCGTGCCTCCGTTCCACCGAACTGGCTTTGAAATTAGCAAAACAGACTGGTGCGCGCCTCCACGTTGCCCACCTCTCCACCGCCGTCGAACTTGAATTGCTCCGCAGTGCCGGAGAGAATGTCACGGCAGAAGCCTGCGTCGGACATCTCCTCTTCTCTTCCGAAGACTACGCTCGCTTCGGCACTCGCATCAAAGTAAATCCTGCCATTAAGTCGCCGGCGGACCGCGACGCTCTGAGAAAAGGACTGACCGATGGAAGCATCTTCTCCGTCGCCACTGACCACGCGCCCCACACACTTGCTGACAAAGTTGGTGGCTGTGTCGGCGCAGCTTCGGGAATGCCCATCATTCAGTTCTCACTCCTTTCCATGCTCAGCCTGGTGGATGCCGGTGTTCTTGACATTGCCCAACTCGTCAAACTGATGTGCCACCACCCCGCCGACCTTTTCTCCATCGAAAACCGAGGCTATCTCCGCGAAGGCTACATGGCTGACCTCGTCCTTGTGCGACCTCACGTTGCGTGGACACTGACCCCTAACAAAATTCAAAGCAACTGCAACTGGAGCCCCCTCGAGGGACAAACCTTCCGCTGGAAAGTCGAACGCACCTTCTGCAACGGATTCCCCATCTACAATCGGGGACACATCACAGATGAAAAATATCGCGGACGACCCGTCTGCTTCGCACGCTAAATTTGTCCTGCCATGAATATATTATATAAGGTATATCAACTCTTCATCGCGCTACCCATCATCTTCGTTGCCACCGTCCTGACTTCTCTCATCACCATCCTCGGCGGCTTCATCAACGCCCACGTCTTTGGCTACTATCCCGGGCGAATCTGGTCGAAGGTGGTGTTGCGAGTTCTGCTCCTCCCCATTCACGTTGAAGGTCGCGAGCATCTCCACCCGCGTCAGAGCTACGTCTTCGTCGCCAACCACCAAGGTCCTGTTGATATTTTCCTGATTTACGGTTATCTTGGACGCAACTTCAAATGGATGATGAAAAAAGCACTGCGCAAGATGCCTCTCGTCGGAGTCGCCTGTGAAAAAGCGCGCCACATTTTCGTGGACAAATCCGGACCGAAAGCCATCAAAGAAACCATTGACAAAGCGCGAGCCACGCTTCAAAACGGAACGTCGCTCGTTGTCTTCCCCGAAGGTTCCCGCTCTTTCACCGGTCACATGGGGCTCTTCAGAAAAGGCGCGTTTCAACTGGCTGACGACTTGCAACTTCCCGTCGTCCCCGTCACGATTGACGGTTCATTCGATGTACTGACCCGCATGGCTGGCTTCAATTTCGTTCATTGGCATCCGCTCCGCCTTGTCATCCACGAGCCCATCCCGCCCGTCGGCGAAGGGAAGGAAGACATCAAACACACGATGGAAGAAGCCTATCGCGTCATCATGAACAGCCTGCCGGAGAGACATCAAGGCTACGTCAAAAACGAAGATCAGTGAATCGCTTGACAATAAAAATGTTTTGGGAAATTACTTTCCGTCAAAACTCTAAGTCGCAAAAAACTGCCCGAAGTTCTGTAAAATAGAACCTCGGGCTTATTTTGTTTATTATCGCTTTCCGGTAAATGTTTGGTGATGGAGTATCCCTTATCTTGTGTCATTAAGTGTGTTTACCGGACAGCAATGTTAGGCATCTTTAATTGCTTCCTGAACTTCTTCCATGTCGGTGGATGTCATCTCTGCGATTTGTTCCGCAGACATACCTTTACGATACATGGTGCGGAACATTTCGGCGCGACCTTCGGCGCGACCTTCGGCGCGACCTTCGGCGCGACCTTCGGCTTTCCCTTTTGCCATACCCTTTGCCATTCCTTCCGCCATTCCTTCCGCACGTCCTTTCTTCTCTGCGGTTTCCGTCACGGCGAAAAGGTCCCAGAAGTCCTTTTGGCTTTCAAGATAGCTTTTCAGTTCCTCACGATTAAATTGTGCAATTTCAGCTTGTTCAAAGAGGCGTTGGAAGACTGCTTCCTGCAAGACGGCTGGGCGTTCCATCAGCGTGGCGAGATTCTTGATGGCATAGAGCCATTTGTCAAACTCCGTCTCCAGTTCCTCCTCGCTCTTCCGGAACTTGGGCATCTCGAGGTAGATGTAGGTCAGTTTGTCGT
>NZ_JADYUH010000042.1 GCF_021531665.1 Prevotellamassilia timonensis | reverse complement strand
AGGGTCGGAGGCTACGCAATGGCTGTCCGCCACCGAAATCTTCGAGACCTTGAAGCGCGAATCCCCGCGTGCGTTGCAGGGCGTGAAGATAGCGGGAATGGGTCGCCAACTCCGCCACCTGGGCGTACTGAAGAAGCGCACCGCGAAGGGTGTGTTCTACTGTGTCAGCCGGAAGCAGGCGGTTTGAAAGAGAAGAACCGCCTTTTGAACCGCCTTTTGGGAACATTAATGTTCATGAATTGATTCATCAAAAGCCATTAATTTGTTTTGGAACACGAATTGAACACGAATTGAACACGAATTGAACAGAATTAATGGGACATTTAATGAGACAATTAATGGGCATTAATGGAGAAAATTTCTTGTTTTTGGAATAATGCTATCCGGTAAAAGTTTGACGAATGTTATTAACCGAGGGTGAAGCCAAAATGTGCATTTTGACACACCCACTTTCGTTCTGGGGGATAAACACTACATCCCTAATTCAGGTATCAGGTGTACAATTAGCAGTCGGTTATTTCCTTATCTTGCGATATTTCTGGTTCCTATCATTAGGTGTTCCTGGATTCGTCATTTCTAAAACTCCAAGATCCACCAATGGTTGAATATGCCTCTTCCTGTTAACCGATTGGTTTGAAATTCCCAATCTATCCATAATCTCCTGAGAGGATCTTGGCACAGAACAGAAATTAACAATATCCTTTTGCACCTTTGTCAATGGGTGTCTCGGTCGTTTTTGTTGGTTACTTTCTTGGTTACCTACTTGGTTACTTTCTTGGTTAGTTCCTTGGTTAGTTCCTTGATTAGTTCCTTGATTACCTTTCCTCTTGAAAACTACCACAAACTCATGCGCAGACTCATAGTTTTCAAATGTGACCTCTGGCTTCTCCTCCATCGCACGGATGATGCCTGTTCCTGCTCCAGTATATGGTAGCAGGTAGTTGGCATTGGTAAACAAGAACTCGTTCCTTGGCATCGAGGTACCATTCATGATGTCCTCCACTGTCAACACGTTAGGCAGTTCACCAGGACTGTGGATCTCTACCCTGTCATCGAAGATGAAGATTCGTATGGGTGCTTTCCAATTCAGCGACCTATGTACCAAAGCATTAACGGTAAACTCTACCAATGCAACGTATGGCAGCTCCAACTTTCCCAGTGAATTGAATTCCTTCTCTACCTGAACATTCCGTAGATTCCTCGTATAGAAATTCATGATTGTATCGTACTGATGAAGTAGGCAACCTTCCATGTCTTCGTCTCTCACCTTGTCTCGGAAAGTAGTTCCGCCCACAGAATTCCCAACATAGCTGATGCACTTCACCGTATAGGCAGGCAGCCACCGCTGGGGGTATTTGCCAAACAGAAGTACGGCGGCAACAGTCATCCTTCCGTCAGGACGCATAAAACGTAGATTTCGTAGTAGGCCTTCGAGGCTGATGCCACCCACGACAAAGTGAGCCATCTGCTCCAACGTGTAATCGCGCAGGTTCGTCTCGTTCACTCCGCTTCTCTCCATCGCAACAGAAAAGCGGTTTAACAAGTATTTCTTCAACACCTGTTCGTCCATATCCGTTATTGTGAAGTCGTTTACAGCCGCCTCGTCAGGTGCAAAGCTTCCACACTGGCTCATCATCTCCGCCAGCTCTGCATTGTCAAACACCTTGCGCTTATCTGCGCCCTGTTTCACCCACACGATACCCTTGCTGTCGTGGTAAGGTTTATTCAGACCTTCCTTTATTGTTGCAACGACCACGTTTCCACCTTCGACAATCACAGTTTCAATATCAAGTAGCACTTGCGGAACAACGCCTTCTGATGCAAGGCTGCCCAGTAGGTTAGTGGTCTCCTGCACCTCTTGATACGACAACGGATTCACACGTCCCGTCTTATCGTCAATGCCCACTACAATCTTGCCACCGTGGTAGTTGCTCTGTGCCACCATCTCGCAGCTCACATCATATTTGTTGTCACGAGTCACACGTTCCTTGAACTGAACCCGCGTCTGTTCAGCTGTGTCTCTTAACCTAAGTATTTCCTCTCTTGTCATATACTTATAACGTATTATTGATCAATGTTATTGTAGGGGTATTCTATAAATTACGGAATAAGGAACGTTCCACAAAAAACGGGGATATCCGTTCACTTTTCATGCACTTTACCCGAATGGTGATTCAAAATTAGTCATTTTCTCTGTTTTCAGTTTGGTTTGATACTTTTTTCTGCCGTAGAGAGGCACCTTTTAGCTCGAAGCGCACACTTGTACAAGTTCCTGTCAGAGGCGCTGTATATATGACGTAACATATTATCATGAACTATAAACTAAAAAAATAACGAAGTATTGCATGAACATGAATGTTTCAAAAAGGTTGCGCTCCCAGCAAGAAATATTTCTCCATTAATGCTCATTAATTGTCTCATTAATTCTGAACAAATCGTGAACAATTCGTGTTCAAAAAATCAATTCATGGTCAATTCGTGAATCAATTCATGAACATTAATGTTTCAAAAAACGGTTCTTTCGCCTTTCGTCCTTCGCCCTCCGTCTCTTCCTATCTTTGACTCTTTGTCTCTTCCTCACTTCGTCCCTTTGACTCTTTGTCTCTTTGACTTTTAGTCTCTTCCTCTCTTCGTCTCTTTGACTCTTTGACTTTTAGTCTCTTAGACTCTTAGTCTTCTCAGCGACACAGGATTTTCGTTGCCCCATAAAAAAAAGAGGCTTGACGAGCAAGTCTCTTTCTTTTGATGCCATGTCATGTGTTTACGCCGCCGTTCGTCTTTCAAAACTTGTGACGGGAAGACACTTCAAGAATGTTCTATGAATTACGGAATAAAGGAGCACTCAAAAAAGCGCTTACGTTTTTACCTTAATTTATAGTCCTCAGAATTTTCGCCAAATGGGCAGCGTCTCAGGATAGGGCGCCGTGACTTCCACGATTTGGTGGCTCACGGGATGCTCAAAGCGGATGTGGCGGGCATGCAGGCAGATGGAGCCGTCGGGATTGGAGCGGCGAGCACCATATTTCAAATCTCCCTTCACGGGGCAGCCGATGGCTGACAACTGGCAGCGGATTTGGTGATGACGTCCGGTGTGAAGATGTACTTCAACGAGCGAATAGTTTTCTCCTTTCGAGAGAAGCGCGTAGTCCAAGCGCGCGAGTTTCGCTCCCGTTTTGTCCCGCCCTGCCACGTAAGCCTTGTTCTGCTTCTCGTTGCGCACCAACCAGTGCTGCAGTTCTGCGGTTTCCGGTTGGGGCGTTCCCTCGACGATGGCATGGTAGGTCTTTTTCACTTCCGACTTTTGGAACATGGCGTTCAGTCGTGCCAGTGCCTTGGAGGTTCTGGCGAAGATGACGACGCCACTGACGGGTCGGTCGAGCCGGTGCACCACGCCGAGGAAGACGTTGCCCGGTTTGGCATATTTTTCCTTGATATACTTTTTCACAGCTTCGCTCAGCGGCTCGTCGCCGGTTTTGTCGCCTTGAACGATTTCGCCTGCGGCTTTGTTGACAATGATCAAGTGATTGTCTTCGTAGAGAACGTCCATCTGAGTTTCAGCGTCGAAAAAATTTAGGGGGGGGGAACTAAATTACATGTTCATGCCGCCATCGACCTGAATCACCTGTCCGGTGACGTAGCTGGCGAGGTCGGAGGCGAGGAAGGTTGCTACATCGGCGATGTCCTCGGGTTTACCGCCGCGACGGAGGGGGATGGATTTCATCCATTCCTTGCGCACGTCGTCAGAGAGTGCTGCGGTCATGGCAGTTTCAATGAAGCCCGGAGCAATGGCGTTGGCACGGATGCCACGGCTTCCCATTTCCTGAGCAACGCTCTTGGCAAGGGCGATGAGACCTGCCTTGGAGGCGGCGTAGTTGGACTGTCCGGCGTTGCCGTGTACGCCCACGACGGATGCCATATTGATGATGGAGCCGCTGCGCTGACGCATCATGATGGGGGTGCAAGCGTGGATGAAGTTGAAGGCAGACTTGAGGTTCACGGCGATGACAGCGTCCCACTGTGCTTCGGTCATGCGCATCATGAGTCCGTCTTTGGTGATGCCTGCGTTGTTGACGAGGATGTCGATGCTTCCGAAGTCAGCGTGCACTTTGCCCACCACTTCAGCAGTTTCTTCAAAGTTGGCTGCGTTGGAGGCGTAGGCTTGGCATTTCACGCCCTTAGCTTCGATTTCTTTTTTTGTGGCTTCGCCGTTTTCGTCGATGACGAGGTCAGTGAAAGCGATGTTTGCGCCTTCTTCAGCGAATTTCAAGGCAATAGCCTTACCGATGCCACGTGCGGCACCGGTGATGAGTGCGGTCTTTCCAGTGAGAAGTCCCATATTGAATGATAAAATTTAAGATATAAAGGAGACGAAGTGTCTCCGTTGAACAAATTGAATGATCGTGATTTAGTCCAAGGCAGGCGGCATGTTCAGCACGCGCACCAAGATTCCGCGTACGATGGGATAGGTTTCGTCTTCCGTCAGTCCGTCTCCGAGTCGGTCGTAGATGTAGGGCACCTCGAGCCCTTTGACGGAGTAGTGAATGATGTCCGTCATGAGTCCGACGTTTTCGATGCGGAAGCGTCCTTTGTCGATGCCTTCTTGGAGGACGAGTTGGAGGATGCGGTGCTCTTTTTCATCAAAAGTTCTTCTAAACTTCTCCACCATCCAGATGTCTCGGAAGAACTCCGCTCTGAGCGAGCCGTTTCGCAAAACGGTTTCGCGGATGATGCTCAGGTGAGTGTAGATGAGTGCAAAGATTTTCTCTTCCGGTTCTGCGTGCATTTTGGTGACGCCTTCCATTTTCTCAGAAAGGAGCGCCAGCTCTTCTTCAATGACGGCATAGTAAATCTCCTCTTTGTGTCGGAAGTAGGTGTAGAGCGTTCGCCGCCCGCGCCCGGAAGCCTTCGCGATGTCGTTCATCGTGGTTGCTTCAAGCCCGTTCTTGGCAAAAAGTTCGCGTGCAACTTCAATGAGTCGTTGTCGGGTCTTGGTGATTGGCATAGGTGAGAGATTTGGGGAAGAGAAAGCACAGATTTGCGTTTCGTGTGCAAAGTTACGCCTAAATTCTCATCTGACAAGCATTTTCTGTCTCATTTTACACATTGTGCGGTGAATGTGAGAACCAAAGTTTCAAATTATCTCTTCTTTTCCACTAATTTTGCAGAGTCGTTAGCCTTTTGAGTCATCCAAGCAGTTCGGTTTCTTTCTCAAACTGCCGGCGCACTGACTCTCGAGGCGCAGAGAATGAAACTCCCTGCACTGCATCATGAACAAGAAACTCAAAAAAATCAGCATTGCAACAGGCGTGGTCATCTGTCTTCCCATCGTTCTGTTTCTCCTGCTTGCACTCATTATATATATACCTCCCGTTCAAAACTGGGCGGTGAAGAAGGTCGCGGCATCGCTTTCGGAAGAAATGAAAATGGACATCGGTCTCGAAAGCGTGCGGCTGGCTTTCCCGCTTGACCTTGCGCTCCACGGCGTCCGAGCTGTCGAAGACGGCGACACGTTGTTGAGCGCAAAGAGCGTGCTGTTGGACGTGCAACTCCTGCCGCTGTTCAAAGGCTGTGCCAACGTGGATGGACTGAAACTCTATCACGTCACGCTGGACTCTAAGTCCTACGTCAGCGACACGCACATCAAGGGGCGCGCCGCCCTGCTGGAGGCGAAAAGTCACGGCATCGACTGGGTGAACGGAAAGGTTCACATTGACCGAGCCAGACTCCGCGATGCGGACTTCCTCGTGGAACTGAGCGACACAGCCGCCGAGGACACCACGTCAAGCAAAACGGAATGGCTGATTGAAGTGGCACGCGCTGACATCGAGCGCAGCAAAGTGAGACTCTCCATGCCGGGCGACTCGATGCGAATTGGTGCCTCGCTGGGACAGCTGACACTGAAGAAAGGAAAGTTTGATTTGGGCAAAAACTACTATGCCGTGCACTCCCTTCTGCTTCGCGACTGCGGAGCGAACTATGATTTGCCCCACGAAAAGCCCTCCGTCGGCTTAGACCCGAACCACATCAGTCTGAGTCAGATTTCCTTGATTTTGGACACCGTCTCCTACAACGCTGACGGCGTCTTGCGCGCCGGACTCCGCCGCGCGGCTTTGAAGGAACGCAGCGGACTGGCGGTGAGCAATCTCAGCGGAGGAATCTACATGGATTCGCTGCGGTTGATTCTCCCCGCACTGAATTTCCGCACTCCCCACTCTCGCCTGGACGCCTCTCTGGCGTTTGACTTCCGCACTTTCGACGTGCGACGCCCCGGAAAATGCAGCGCACTGATTGATGCCTCCTTCGGGCGTGCTGACCTCATCACTGCCCTGCGCGGACAGGTTCCCGACAATGTGCTGCAGAAAATGCCTGCCTCTCTCTTGGTCAAGGGAGAGGTTAGCGGCAACGCCCGCCATCTGGACTGTCGCTCGCTGAGTCTCTCCTTCCCCGGCATTGTCTCTTTGGATGCCTCCGGCTATGTTCGCAACGTCATGGAGGAACGCCGCAGCGGACAAGCCAAGTTCTCCCTCGTCACCCGCAATCTCTCCGTCGTGCGCAGTCTGCTCCCCAAGAGCGTGACGCAGACGGTACACGTGCCCGACGGCATCACCGCCCGCGGCAACGTGGCTTTCAACGGTGCAGACTATCGTGCCGACCTCCGCGCCGGACTGGGAAATGGAAGTCTCACCGCACGCGCCCGGACCAATTTGAAGCGAGAGACCTATCAACTTTCTGCCAACGCTTCTGCCTTTCCTCTGAACCGTTTTCTTCCTTCGCTCCACGTCAGTCCCTTCACCGGCACACTGCGTGCCTCGGGCGCCGGCTTTGACGTCATGTCGCCGCGGGCTTCGCTGACGGCGGACGCTCAGGTGCGACAGTTCGCCTTTGCCGGTCATCAGCTGGGCGGCATCAGTGCCGATGCCCAAAAACGCGGTGAACAACTCACCTGCGAGTTGCGCTCCGAGGCTGCGCCCGTGAAAGGCACCGCCACTTTGCAGGCACGTCTCGGACAGAAAAACTATGAAGCAGCACTGAAAGCAGACCTTTCTTCCATTGACCTCCTCGCGCTGGGCGTCAGCAAGGACACGATGGAGGCTGCGACGCTCCTGGAGCTGCAAGCCAGTGCGAACAGTCGTTTCACCGTTTGTTCCGCCGGCGGAAGTCTCAAACGCAACCGTTTCTCTTCGCCCAAGAAGAGCATGATGGCGAAGAATCTCCTCTTTGACTTTTCCACCGCACCCGACACAACCACCTTGCACATTTCTGCCGGTGACCTCTTCCTCCGTGCCGGCACACAGCACCCGCTCTCTGAACTCGGAGGCAAAATCTCCAATTTCATCACGGCACTCACCCGGCAGATGGAACAGAAGGACATTCATCTCGACCTGCTCCGCGAACATCTTCCCGTGCTGGCTTTCACCATGGATGCGGGACGCGACAATCCTTTATATAATGTGTTGCGTTTTAAGGGCTACTCTTTCAGCGGCGCTCACGTCAATCTTCAGACCGACCCACGGAGCGGCATCAGCGGAAACGCCCGAGTCGGTGCGTTGCACTTGGAAAAGTTGCTGTTAGACACGATTGAGACGAAACTTTTCCAAGATTCCACAGGCGTGCAGTTGGCAGGCTACGTGAAGAACGAGAAGAAGAAGAATCCAACGCCCTTTGAACTTCGTCTGAAAGCTTTCTTGCTCAACAAAGGCGCCGGACTGGAAATGGCATTCTTTGACAGCAAGGGCGTGAAAGGCGTGGACCTCGGCATGGAAGCAGAAGTGGTTAAAGGCGGATTGCAGATGCACCTCTATCCCCACAACCCCATCCTTGCCTATCGTCGCTTCACGGTCAACAAAGACAACTTCCTCTTTCTCGGTCGCGACAAAAGTATCAAAGCAGACATCGACTTGGTGGCTGACGACGGCACTGCTCTGAGAATCTACGGCGAACCAAAATATGATGACAGTGACCCCGAGGAAGAAGGCTCCGACCCGAGCCTCGTCGCTGCCCGGACGGACTCCGTGAAGCCCGCCAACGACCTGACCTTGAGCGTGAATCACGTCAATCTTGGCGAGCTCTCCGCCGTGCTCCCCTATCTTCCCCGCCTGACGGGTATGCTCAGCGGCGATGTCCACGTGACCGACGACATCTCCCGCAAGAAACTCTCCGCAGTCGCTTCGCTGCAAGCCGATGACCTCACCTTTGAGGGAACACCTCTGGGAAAGGTGGGCGTGGAGGCGATTTATCTGCCTAAGGGCAACGGTGAACACCACGCCTCCGCCTTCATCAGCAGCGGAGAGGAAGAAGTGATGGAAGTCAACGGCGTCTATTTCGACCGCGAGGGAGGAACTTATGAAGGAACGGCTCGTCTGCACGATTTTCCGTTGCAGCTTCTGAACGGTTTCCTCGTCGGCACCGACATGGCGCTGAAGGGAATTGCCGAGGGAGAACTGGAGGTCAAAGGCGCTGCCGACCGCCCCATCCTCAACGGCAAGGTGGGACTGCGTGACGCCCACATCTTCTCCGACGTCTATGGCTTTGACTTCCGCACCGACAGCCGAGAACTGGAACTCAAGGACGGACGACTGATGTTTGAAAACTATAACCTCTACTCCACAGGCAAGAACCCGCTCGTGCTCAACGGTGTCTTTGACATGAGTGACTTCAGTCGCATGGCAATGGACTTCCGCATGAACGCTTCGGACTTTGAACTCATCAACACGAAAAAGAAGCCGCAGTCCATGGTCTTCGGAAAAGTCTATGCCAACTGCAACGGCACAATGAAAGGAACGCTCGATGACCTGAGCATCCGTGCACGCCTCGAAGTCTTGAACCGCACGGACATGACCTATATTTTGAAAGACTCTCCCCTCAGCGTCGATGACCGTCTGAGCAGCCTCGTGCAGTTCGTCAGTTTTGAAGACACGCTGAAATCTGAGGTGGAGCCGCCGGCACCCGTCTCCTCGTTTGACATGGTTTTGACCATCGGCATCAGCGACGCCGCCTTGTTCCACTGCGACCTCAGTGAGGACGGACAGAGTTACGTGGATTTGGAAGGCGGAGGCGACCTGACGATGCGCATGACCGAGAGCGGAGAGATGCGCCTGACGGGACGCTTCACGGTGAACAGCGGAGAAATGAAGTATGCGCTGCCCGTCATCCCACTCAAGACTTTCACCATTGAGCAAGGAAGCTACGTGGAGTTCACGGGCGACGTCATGAATCCGACACTGAACATCGTGGCAAAGGAGCGGACGAAGGCACTGGTGGCTGAAAGCGAAGACAACCAGCGTTCGGTTGCCTTTGACGTCGGCGTCAAACTGACGAAACCCTTGTCCGACATGGGACTCGAGTTCACCATTGAAGCCCCCGAGGATCTCAGCGTCCAGAACGAACTTGCCGCCATGTCGGCAGAACAGCGAGGGAAAGCGGCTGTCACACTGATGGCTACGGGAATGTATATGACGGACGAGACCATGATGCAGGGTTCCGGCTTCAAGGCGAACAATGCACTGAACGCCTTCCTTCAGAGCGAAATCCAGCAAATTGCGGGCTCTGCGCTCAAAACCATTGACATCAGCCTCGGCGTGGAAAGCGGAACATCCGAAGTCGGCACTTCCACAACGGACTATTCCTTCCGCTTCGCGAAACGCTTCTGGGGCAACCGAATCTCCGTCATCATCGGCGGCAAGGTCAGCACGGGTGCCGACGCGACCAACTCAGCAGAGAGTTTCATCAGTAATGTGTCCGTGGAATATCGTTTGGACCGCGGCTCAACACGCTATGTCAAAGCATTCTATGACCGTGACACGCAAGACCCATTGGAGGGTCAGCTGACACGCACCGGCGCCGGTCTCGTGCTGCGCCGCAAGACGGAGCGTCTGGGCGAACTTTTCATCTTCAAGAACAAGAAAAAGTGAGGCGGCGTGTCATAATAGCCAATCTGCAGCGTTGCTATCGGATTCGGGCTTGATCATGTACTTCAGTACACTCCCTGCGCCCTCAACCTCAGCGTCTTGCATCTTAGCCATTCTGACGCACCGCCGAGAGTGAAGCCAAAATCTGCATTTTGACACACCCTTCTTCCCCACCTTTCTTGACTCTCTATACTTTCTTTACCCCTCTCTACCTCCCTATCCCGTGAAACAACTTCTTCTCTTTTTCCTTCCCGCCGTCCTGCTTCTCGCAGCGTGCTCGACCACCAAAGCCATTCCTGAGGGCGAGCAACTCTACACCGGCATCGATGAGATAACCTACACCGAACGTCCCACTGCCTCCACCAAAAAACATGCGGACTCCACCGGCGTGATTACCGCCGTCGCCGACGCCGTGACCACCGTTTCCGACGTCCTGCAGGGCAAGACCACGGCGGAATCACTCCTCTCTGCTTCAAAACCTCTCGACGAAAAGACGCAGAAGAAAGAAGAAAAACGTCTGGCGAAACAAATGGAGGAGGACTTCGCCACCGCCAAGGAGGAAGTGGAGGCAGTGCTTGCCTATCCGCCCAACAACGCCATCTTTGGCTCCTCGTCAATGTCCTGGCCCTGGAAGGTGGGACTCTGGGTTCACAACGGATTCGCCCACTCAAAAGGGAAGTTTGGGAAATGGATGCTGAAACATTTCGGCACATCGCCCGTGCTGGTCAGTCAAGTCAGTCCGGAGATGCGCGTCAAAGTGGCGACAAACACACTCCACAACTACGGTTTCTTCCGCGGGAAGGTGACCTACGACATCCTGACACAAAAGAACCCGAAGAAAGCACGCATCGCCTACCACGTCCGAGCGGGAAAGGTCTATCGGCTTGACTCCATCGCCTATCTCAACTATCCCTCCGCCATGGACTCCATTCTGCGTGCCCACTCCGCCGCACGACTGCTGAAATCGGGCGAGGCGTTCAGCGTCGTGAACCTCTCAGACGAACAAACACGCATCGAGAAATTGATGAAAGAGAATGGCTACTATTTCTATAAAGCAGCCTACACAACCTTCCGAGCAGACACCATCATGCGTCCCGGGTTCGTGCAACTACAGGTGCAACCCATCGCCAGTCGCCCCAAAGAAGCCGACCGACCGTGGTACATTGGGAATGTCCACGTTCACCTCCGCCGCAACGAGGACGACGTCACTGACAAAACGCTCCGACGCCGACGCTACACCTATTCTTTCTCCGGCGACAAAATGCCACTCCGCGCCTCCGTCTGGCGTCACGCCATCGCCCACCGTTCTGGAGAGAAATATCGCCTCAGCGACTATCAGACCACGATGGAGAAAATCGGCGCAATGGGTGTGCTGAGCCAGATGGACTTGTCCTACGTGCCGCGCGACACCTCTGCCTTGGCGGGCGACACCCTGGATCTCGTGATTCATGCCGTCATGGACAAACTCTTCGACAGCACGTTTGAAATGAACGCCACCTTTAAAAGCAATCAGCAGGTCGGACCCGGTGTGAGCTACGAACTCTCCAAACGCAACGCCTTCCGCGGCGGCGAAAAAGTGTCGTTCAAAATTTTCGGCTCCTACGAATGGCAAACGGGTGCCGGCGCCGAGGGCGGAAACTCATTGCTCAACTCCTACGAACTCGGCACGGCACTGACCTTCCGCTTCCCACGCTTCGTCTTCCCCGGCGTCAGCCGCCGGCGACAACGCTTCCCTGCCACCACAGACTTCGTCATCGATGCGGACTGGAAAAACCGCTCCGGATTCTTCCAAATGGTGAGCATGGGACTTGAAGCCACCTACGGATGGCACAAACGCGCCACCCGACAGCACAAACTGACGCTCTTCAGCCTTGACTTTGACCGCCTGCTCACCACGACAAGCAACTTTGAAAAAATCATGGCGGACAATCCTGCGCTCTACGTCTCTATGCGCAACCAGTTCATCCCTGCCATGTCCTACACCTACACCTATCAGTCTCCGTCCACCCGACGCGATGCCTGGTGGATGCAGTTCCACGTCAAGGAAGCAGGACACGTCACCTCACTCATCTATGCCGCCGCAGGAAAGTCTCTCTCACAGCGCGACAAGGAACTCTTCGGCAATCCCTTCGCACAATTCGTCAAATTCACGGCTGAACATCGCCGCACGTTCCGCCTGAACCAGACCCTCAGCCTTGCCTCCCGCGTCTTCGCCGGAGTGGTGTGCAGCTACGGAAACAGCCAAGCCGCCCCCTACACAGAACAGTTCTACGTCGGCGGTGCCAACAGCATTCGTGCCTTCACCGTTCGCAGCATCGGACCCGGCAACTACAAACCTTCTTCAAGTCGTTACTCCTATATGGACCAAACGGGCGACGTCCGACTGGAGGCGAACGTTGAACTGCGCGCACGTTTGATTGGCGACCTCTGCGGAGCAGTCTTCCTGGACGCCGGAAACGTCTGGTTGCTCCGCCCCGATGCAAACCGCCCCGGCGCACAACTGACCGCTTCCTCCCTCCGACACATCGCCCTCGGCACCGGCGCCGGCATACGCTATGACCTCGACTTCATCGTGCTCCGCTTTGACGTCGGCATCGGACTCCACATGCCCTACCACACCGAAAAGTCTGGCTTCTACAACATCCCGCGCTTCAAAGACGGCATCGGACTGCACTTTGCCATCGGCTATCCGTTCTGACTTGTCCACCTATTTCTGACATATACATATATTATAATGTGCCCCCGCCCCACCCTGTCGTCAGGAGATAGCCCGTAAAATAGAAACCAAACGAGCAATGATAGAAAATAAAAATACTTTTTTCTCACGAATAGTTTGGTCAGACGGTCAGAAACAAATACTTTTGCTTCACAAACACAATTGTAATTGATACAACATGAGTGCGCAAACGCCCGACACTGTCTCCTATCTCATCGACCACGGCATTAAGCCCTCCATGCAGCGAATGGCAGTCATGGGCTATTTGATGACACACAGAACTCACCCGACAGCAGAGGAAATCTACTCCGCCCTGCACGTCAGCATGCCGACGCTTTCCAAAACAACCGTCTATAACACCCTCAAACTCTTCACCGAGCAGGGAGCGGCAAAACAGCTGACCATTGACGAAAGATACGTCTGCTTTGACTATGACACCTCCGATCACGCACATTTCCTTTGCAAAGACTGCGGCAAGGTCTTTGACATTCCCATCGACAAAGAGAAGCTCCGCGAACTGACCGTGCTCCCGGAGGGGTTTGAATCCAACCACACTGCCCTCTATTTCCGAGGCCGCTGCAAACATTGCTGCGCCAAAAGCCAACGAAGGGCACAGTGCTGAAAACAGAAGAAACAAAAACGCAGCGCCTCTCGGCGCGAAAGGGTGAACCAAAGAACCTTGGCACCCCCATCAAACTCAGAGAAATAACTTTCAAATTCAATCAATCTTTAACTCCATCAACATCATGAAAAAGAAATTCATCTGCACCGTTTGCGGTTTCGTCTATGAAGGCGAGCACGCTCCCGAAAAATGCCCCATGTGCGGCGTTCCCGCTTCCAAGTTTAAAGAACTCGCCGAAGAAGGCGGACTCTCTTTCGTGGCTGAACACGAAATTGGCGTAGCAAAAGGCTGCGACGAAGAAATGATCAAAGACCTCAACGCTCACTTCAACGGAGAATGCACCGAAGTCGGAATGTATCTCGCCATGTCTCGTCAGGCAGACCGCGAAGGCTATCCCGAAGTGGCAGAGGCTTTCAAGCGCTACGCTTGGGAAGAAGCAGAACACGCTGCCAAGTTTGCCGAACTCCTCGGTGACGTCGTTTGGGACACCAAAACCAACCTCGAAAAGCGCATGAACGCTGAAGCCGGTGCCTGCGAAGACAAAACACGCATCGCAAAACGTGCAAAAGAACTCAACCTCGACGCCATCCACGACACCGTTCACGAAATGGCTCGCGACGAAGCACGTCACGGAAAAGGTTTCGAAGGACTCTACAACCGCTACTTCAAGAAATAATCTTTTTTCACCACGAGCGACCGGACGACAACCTGCCTTCCGGTCGCTCGTTCTAAACGTACTTACACAAACAAAATGAAAGAACTCAAAGGAACAAAGACTGAGCAGAACCTTGCCACAGCCTTCGCCGGCGAAAGTCAGGCTCACACCAAATATCTTTACTATGCCTCCAAAGCAAAGAAGGATGGCTACGTGCAAATGTCAAACATCTTCACCGAAACCGCCAAGAACGAAAAAGAACACGCCAAACTGTGGTTCAAGTATCTCCACGGAGGAGCAGTGCCCGAAACAACCGTGAACCTCGCTGACGCTGCCGACGGAGAAAACTACGAGTGGACGGACATGTATGCCACCTTCGCAAAAGAAGCTCGCGAAGAAGGCTTCGAAGAAATTGCCGCTAAGTTTGAAATGGTGGGAGCCATCGAAAAAGCGCACGAGGAACGCTACCGCAAACTTCTGAAAAACATCAACGATAACGTGGTCTTCTCTCGCGAAGGCGACTGCGTTTGGCAGTGCTCCAACTGCGGACACATCGTGGTGGGAAAAAAGGCGCCCGAACTCTGCCCCGTTTGCGCTCACCCGCAGAGCTACTTTGAACTCCATGCTAAAAACTATTGATTGACGCAGAGAACGCTGTCCCTGACAGGACACAAAATACAAAGAGAGACAGCAACCTCTGAGTGAATACAACAAAAGCCGGTTCGCGGACGCCGAGGGATTCCCCCGACACATCGCAAACCGGCTTTCTGAATTTCTTCATTCTTTGCCGGTACAGAAAACCCGCGGTCACAAAACTGAAGAAAAACCGGAACATCATTCTCTCCCACTCTATCCTGCCAAATCATGCTCAAAGAAAAAATACAAGACTGGAAAAAACACTGGAACGCCAAAGAGGGCAGCCTCTCCGGCGGTCTCGACATCCTGCGCTACATCGGACCGGGACTGCTCGTCACCGTGGGATTCATCGACCCAGGAAACTGGGCATCCAACTTTGCGGCAGGCTCCACCTTTGGCTATGCACTGCTCTGGGTCGTCACGCTCTCAACCGTGATGCTCATCATCCTGCAACACAACGTGGCACACCTCGGCATCGTGACCGGACAGTGTCTGGCAGAAGCCACGACACGCAACTTTTCGCGTCCCGTCAGTCGGACGATTCTTTGGAGTGCCATGCTGGCTTCCATGTCCACCTCGCTGGCTGAAATCCTCGGCGCCGCCATTGCGCTGGAAATGCTCTTCGGTCTGCCACTGATTCTCGGTGCCGCACTGGCAGTGGTGGTTTGCACACTGCTGCTTTTCACGAACGGCTACAGTCGTGTCGAGCGCGGCATCATCGCCTTCGTTTCCCTCATTGGATTTTCTTTTCTCTATGAACTCACACTGACCGACACCGACTGGGCAGCAGCTGCCGCGGCGGCGGTGAAACCTTCCTTGCCGGAGGGAAGCATTCTGATTGTCATGAGCGTGCTCGGTGCCGTGGTCATGCCCCATAATCTTTTCCTTCATTCCGAGGTGATTCAGAGTCGGCAGTTCAAAGAGAAGGGAAAGGAGAGCATCAAGCACGCTTTGAAATATGAGTTCTACGACACGCTGCTCGCCATGACCATCGGATGGGCAATCAATTCTGCAATGATTGTTCTGGCAGCCGACGCTTTCTTCGCGCAGGGAAGACTGGTGGAATCTTTGCCCGATGCCGGCGGACTGCTTGCCCCGTTGCTGGGCGGGGCGGCTGCGACCGTCTTCGCGATTGCCCTGCTGCTGGCGGGCATCTCAAGCACCGTCACAAGCGGCATGGCGGCGGGTTGTGTTTTCTCGGGAATGTATGACGAAGCCTACGACGCCAAGGACGTGCACTCTCGCGCCGGCATTCTCATTTCCTACGTCGGTGCTTTTGTGGTTTTGCTTTTCATCGGCGATGCTTTCAAGGGGCTCATCGTCTCGCAGGCTGTGCTGAGTTTACAACTTCCCATCACGATGTTCACGCAAGTGCGACTCACCTCCTCGCGGCGCATCATGGGAGACTATGCCAACAAACGTTCCACGAACATCATTCTCTACTCCCTCGCC
The DNA here is from genome assembly GCF_021531665.1 of Prevotellamassilia timonensis. Lineage (GTDB taxonomy): Bacteria > Bacteroidota > Bacteroidia > Bacteroidales > Bacteroidaceae > Alloprevotella. The sequence continues at coordinate 7,865 of NZ_JADYUH010000042.1, read as the reverse complement.
TCCCTCGTCTCCGCCCTCAACCTCTACCTTCTTTGGACGCTCATCGCGGAGTGAGGACCGCCCGCCACGCCGACCCACGTGACCCACAAAGTTTCATTCCACTTGCCACGGCAGACAATCTTGTTTTTGTCCGCCGTGGCAACTTGTTTACCGGACAGCAATGTAAAAAACGAGTGCCACTCACAAAAAAGCGGTTTCCCCGCTGAGAAGGTTCTGTTTGACGAAAAGAACCGCCCAAGGGGGAAACCGAAACTTAAAAATTATGTTTTCAGAACGAAATGTGCGTTCTCCTTATTTGAGGGTGTGTCAAAATGCACATTTTGGCTTCACCCTCGAAGGTGCGTCAGAATGGCTAAGATGCAAGGCGCTGAGGATGAGGGCGCAGGGAGTGTACTGAAGTCATGACCAAGCCCGAATCCGATAGCAACGAAGCAGATTGGCTGTTATGACACACCGTCTCCTTATTTCTTCGGGATGCGCACGAGAATTTCTTTGACGAAGTCCCAATACTTCTCCACGGAGGGGATGTGGCAACGCTCGTTCGGAGTGTGGGGAGAGCGGAGCGTCGGACCGAAGCTGACGAGGTCCATGTGGGGACGATGTGCGCCGATGACGCCGCATTCGAGACCGGCATGGATGACAAGGACTTTGTTCTCTTTGTGGAACATATCGCGATAGATTTCCTGCATGAGTTCCACAATCTCGCTTTTGGGATTGGGCTGCCAAGCGGGATATTCTCCGCCGGTTTCAACTTTCATGCCCGCCATGCTGAACGCGCTTTCCAACGTTTCGACGAGACATTCGCGCATGCTGTCGCGAGAGGAGCGGATGAGGATGAGCACCTCTGCCTTTCCTCCACCAATTTCTACCACAGCGAGGTTTGAGGAAGTTTCGACGATGCCGGGCACGTCGGGAATGTAGCGCAGGATGCCGTTGTGAGCGGCGCAGATGGCATTGACGAGATTGTCTTGAACGCCGGAAGGAACCATGGTCTCGGCGTGAGCCACTTCTTCCATGGTGAGAGAGAGGGAGGGTTCAATGAAACCGTATTCTGCCTGGAAGGTTTCTTTCCACTCAGCCACTGCTTCTGCCAGCGCACTGACATTTTCTTTCGGCAGGGTCAGAACGACTTCTGCTTCACGAGGAATGGCGTTGCGCATGTTGCCGCCTTTCCACGACACGAGGCAGGCTTCAAAGTTGGCAATGGCGTCCTGCACCAGACGAGCCATGGTTTTGTTGGCGTTGCAGCGGCCGACTTGGATCTCACAGCCGGAGTGACCGCCGAGGAGACCGGAAAGCGTGACTTTCACGGCAGCGTCGGAAGCGTCCGTCTCCACTTCTTTATATTCCAAAGTGGCAGTCAGGTTCACGCCGCCGGCGGAGCCGATGACCATTTCGCCTTCTTCCTCGTTGTCGAGGTTGAGGAGGATTTCGCCTTCAAGCACATCGGGTTTCATGTGGTTCACGCCCCACATGGTGGTTTCCTCGTCGGCAGTGATGAAGCCTTCAATCGGACCATGCGGCAGAGAGTCGTCCTCCATGATTGCCATGATGGTGGCGACAGCCATTCCGTCGTCAGCACCGAGGGTGGTGTTGCGAGCACGCACCCATTCGCCATCAATGTAGGTCTCAATCGGGTCGTTCTCAAAGTCGTGCGGACTGTCTGGAGTCTTTTGCGGCACCATGTCCATGTGTCCCTGGAGGGTGACATACTTTCTGTCTTCCATGCCGGGCGTGGCAGGTTTGCGCATGATGATGTTGCCGGCTTCGTCCTGGAAGGCGGCGACGCCTTTTTCTTTTGCCCAGTCGAGCAGGAACTTCTGCACCTTCTCGAGATGACCGGAGGGGCGGGGAACTTGTGTCAGCAGATCAAAGTTTTTCCAAACAGCCTGAGGCTGAAGATTTGCAATTTCACTCATAATATTGGATTAAGTGTAAGGTTGAAAAATTCGGTTTTGAGTAGGTGGTATATATTATAATAAGGAGTAAGTCCTGTATATAATAAATGTATTGTCGTTCACTTTTTCTCAGCGGCAGGGATGCGCCGGGTGGTGTTCAGTTGTGCCCATCCGTAGATGCCGAGCAGGACGACGAGTGCGGTTTGCACCGTGTGAACGACCAGGGCGAACATGACGGCGGGTTCTTCAGCGACACCGTAGAGGACGAGCATCGTTTTCACGGCAAAGTGCCATGGTCCGGCACCGTTGGGGGTGGGAACCAGCACGGCGAAAGATCCGACGCAGAAAATGAGAAACGCCTCGCCGGGAAGGATGCCGGAGGTGGCGTCGAAGCAGAAGAAGGCGATGTAGAAATGGAGAAAATAGCCCACCCAAATCAGCACGCTGTAGAGAAGATAGAGCGGGAAATTCCGGACTTTCTTCAGTGAGAGCACACCGCTGATGACGTCACGCAGGAGGTCGTGTCCTTTGCGGAAGAGTTTCAAGCCACGGACGAGGATGTATGCGAGCAAGACTGCGGCGAGGAGACAGAGGACGGTAACGAGATAGCCCGTCGTGCTGAACTGACGCGCCAAATCACCGACGTTGAAGCCGGTGGTGCGCAGGAAACGCAGGAAGACCGGGAGTTGCCAAAGGAATGCTATTCCCGTGAAGAGCAACATCAAGACGCTGTCAATCAGACGTTCCGTGACGACGGTGCCGAGCGACTTGGTGAAGGACACTCCGTCCATACGCTTCAGCGTGGCGCAGCGGGTGACCTCGCCGGAGCGGGGAATGACGAGGCTGGCGGCATAGGAGACAAAGATGGAGTTCACGCAAACGCTGCGGCGCGGCTTTTCGCCCAACGGCTCCAATGCCTGCTGCCAACGAAGCGCACGAATCACCTGCGGAACAATGCCAAACAAAAGCGAAAGTCCCATCCAACGCCAATCTGTCTGATGAAAAATGCTGTCAAGAAAAACCTCACCGCTCGTGTCGCGATACATCCACCAAAGAATACCCAAACCAAGAAGGAAGGGAAGACCGATGCGAAAAATTTTCTTGAAGAGGGAACTCATTAATTATGTATTGTTTAACTTTGCAAACGTTTTCAGCCCTACTTTGATAAAGATTGTCAAACTAAAAAAAGGGCACACGCGATTTTACAGAAGCAAAAGTAGAAATAATTGTTTAGATGCGTTTAGTACGTCCTAAAAAATTTCTGGGTCAGCACTTCCTGACAGACCTTCGAACGGCAGAAGCGATTGCCGACACGGTGGACAGTCACCCCGAACTGCCGATTCTTGAGGTCGGACCGGGCATGGGAGTCATGACGCAGTTTCTCTTGAAAAAACAACGTCCGCTCAAGGTCGTCGAACTGGACTTTGAGAGCGTCGCCTACCTGAGAAAGGAGTTCCCGGAGTTGGAACCGAATCTCATTGAAGACGACTTCTTGAAAATGCACCTGGAACACACGTTCAACGGGAAACCCTTCCTGCTGACGGGAAACTACCCCTACAACATCAGTAGTCAGATTTTTTTCAAAATGCTGGAATACCGCGACTTGATTCCTTGCTGCACAGGCATGATTCAGAAAGAAGTGGCGGAGAGACTGGCGGCAGCGCCGGGCTGCAAAGCCTACGGCATCCTGACCGTACTGGTGCAACTCTACTATCACGTCGAATATCTCTTCACCGTGGAGCCGGGGGTGTTCAACCCGCCGCCCAAGGTGCGCAGTGCCGTGGTGCGTCTCGTCAGAAACGACGTGCAGAAGCCGGACTGCGACGAGCAACTGCTGACGCGTGTCGTCAAAACGACCTTCAACCAACGACGCAAGATGATGAGAGGCAGCATCCGACCGCTTCTTGCGGAACTGGACACAAAATGGGAACCCCTGCAGAAAGGACACGCGGACTTCCTCGCCACGCCACTCATGACCAAAAGACCAGAACAACTCTCGGTGCAGGAATTCATCGAACTCACCAACCGCGTCAGCGAACTCTATCAGCATTAGTGTGGGCATGAAAAAGCTCGTGAAAAAGCTCGCTGCATAAAAAAGAGGCAAAAACAAGAAAGGAGCCTCCCCAACCGTGCTTACTGACGCACGCACCTTTGATTTTCCGAAACTATATCCCATAAATTAGACAGAGAACAGTCATGCTTTTCAACTCTCTCGAATTTTTGATTTTCCTTCCCATTGTTTTTCTGCTCTACTGGCACGTTTTCAAACCGCTGAGGTGGCAGAACTTCTTCGTGGTCGTGGCAAGCTACGTGTTCTACGGCTGGTGGGACTGGCGCTTCCTGCTGCTCATTCTTTTCACCTCGCTCTGCAGCTTCGCCAGCGGCATTCTCCTGCAACGCTTTGACGAATCGAAGAAATGGAGGAAGGTCATTTCCGGCACCAACATCGCCATCAACATCGCCATTCTCGGCGTGGTGAAATACTATGACTTCTTTGCTTCGCAGCTCGTCGAAGCGTTCTCCGGACTTGGTATTCAATTGAATCTCACCTCGCTGAACATCATTCTGCCGGTGGGTATCTCGTTCTACACGTTCCAGGCACTGAGCTACACCGTAGATATCTACCGCCGCAAGTTGGAACCGACACGTGACGTCATCGCTTTCCTTGCTTTCATCTCCTTCTTCCCGCAACTTGTGGCAGGTCCGATTGAACGCGCCACGAACCTCTTGCCGCAGTTCCTGAAACCGCGCAAGTTTGACTATGCACTCGCCGTTGATGGCATGCGCCAGATTCTTTGGGGACTTTTCAAGAAGATGGTCGTCGCCGACACTTGCGCCACCGCCTGCAACGAGATTTTTGCGGACTATGCCACCAAAAGCGGTGGAGAACTGATTGTCGGCGCCTTGTTCTTCACGTTCCAAATCTACGGTGACTTCTCGGGCTACTCCGACATCGCCATCGGTACGGCGAAACTCTTCGGCGTGCGTCTCATGCGCAACTTCAACGTCCCCTACTTCTCCCGCGACATCGCCGAGTTCTGGCGTCGCTGGCACATCTCGCTCAACACGTGGTTTGTGGACTACGTCTATATCCCCCTCGGCGGCAGCCGCAACGGCAAGTGGAAGACGGTGCGCAACACGCTCATCATCTTCGGACTCAGCGGACTTTGGCACGGCGCGAACTGGACCTACATCGTCTGGGGATTCTATCACGCCTTCCTTTTCATTCCTCTCTTTCTCTTCGGTTTGAACCACAAGCGCAAGGACGTTGTCGCCGCCCAAAGTTGGCATCCGTCTTGGAAGGAGGCGCTGCAAATGCTGACGACTTTCTGTTTCGTGGTCATCGGATGGATTATCTTCCGCGCCGAGAACATCGGACAGGCTTGGGGCTACATCAGCCGCATGTTCTGTGAGTTCGACGGCACGTTCCCGAAACACGGCAACACACCGCTCATCTACTGTGGCATCGTCCTGCTCGTCGAATGGATGCAGCGAAAGAAGGAACATGCCTTCCAAATCCCTCACCGCTCACTCTTTGCCTATCGCCCCGTGAGATGGATTTTCTATTTTGCCGTCTTCGTCTGCACCTACTTCTTCATGGGCAATCAATCCACGTTCATCTACTTCCAATTCTGAGCCCATGAAACGTTTCTTGATTTGCATCCTTCTCTTTTCGGGCTTCGTGCTGGCAGCCATCGCCGTCTTTGAGTGGAGCCTGCGAAACATTCCGAATGAGTTCCGCTTCAAAGATGAGGTCATGCAGCAGCGCGCCGAGAGTCTGACCACCCTCGTCATCGGCAGTTCCGTTGCCCACGAAGGCATTGACCCTGCCATCTTCCCGGACAGCGCCACCGCCTTCAACCTTGCCCTCTCAGGCGAAATGACGACCTATAATTGTATGTCGTTCTTCCACTACGCACCCCGCCTCACCCATCTCCGCCACTTGATTTGGGGTTTCTCCTATCAGCAACTCTATTTCGACGACCGCATGCCCGAGAACATGATGAACCGCTACGGTCATCGCATCTACATGGGCATCGACGAGCAGCCCGGCATCACGGAACATTTGGAATGTCTCGCGCTGAAGTCGCTTGCCTTCCGAAAGTTCACGAAATACTATTTCAAAGGCGAGACCGACGAACCCTTCGCACCGAGCGGACTCGACAGCCGCCCCTACGAGGAAGGATTGCGACTCAACTGGAAAGAAAAAACGAAGAAACAGGCGGACGACTACACCAAAGAAATGCGACTGCGCACCAAAGATCGCGACATGAACATCCAACTCATCCACGAAGTCCTGGACCACTGCCGCAAAAAAAACATCCAAGTCTCCATCGTCGTGCCGCCCGTCTATCCCACCTACAATGACGCCTGCGACACCGCTTTAAAGGCATATAACGTAAACTTCTTTAAATCACTTGAAAAGGAGTACGCCAACTTGAAAGTTTTCTATTACTTTGGCGACAAGCGCTATGAGGAAAAGGACTACTATGACTACGGTCATCTCAGCTCCGACCACGGCGCACAAAAGTTCACCCGCCGCCTGCTGGCGGACATTGCCAAAGGAGAAAGCATTTACATTGAATAGAAATCTAAAATCCTCAAACTCGGCGTCTCCATCAACTCCTTTTCCCTCACAAAACGCCGGTTCTTTTGCCACTTTCAGTGGGTTTCATCCCTTCCGTCCTAATACATGAAACGATTCATCGCCTCTGTCAGTCTTTTCTCGCTCATCGTCCTTCTTGCCGGAGGGACGTTTGAGTGGAGCATACGCCGCATTCCGAATCTCTATGCCTTCAAAGACAGCGTCATGACGGCAAGAGGAGCGGAGTTCAGCACCCTCATCATCGGCAGCTCGGTCGCACACGCCGGCATCGATGCCTCCATCTTCCCGAAACCGCAAGAAACCTTCAACCTTGCCATCACCGGAGAACTCGTGCCCTACGACTACATGGTCTTTCAAAAATATGCGCCGAACCTCCGCAAACTGAGAAATCTCATCTGGGGCATCGCCTTCCAAACGCTCTGGATGGACGACCGACTCACCGACGACAACACGAACCAAAACGGCCACCGCATCTACATGGACATTGACCAGACCGACCACTTCACCGACCATCTTGAAGTGCTCGTGCTGAAATCGCTCGCCTTCCGCAAATTCAGTCAACACTATCTCGCCGGAATGGACACCAAAAACTGCGACGCCTGGGGGCTCAACACCGGACTGCCACAAGAAAAGGTGAAAGCCTCCTGGGTCGAGAAATGCGAAGAGAAGGCTGCCGACCACAAAAAACTCATGCTCGCCAACCCCGGCGTCTTTGAGGAGAATGAACAGAGAATCAGAGAAGTGGCAACCTACTGCAACGAACACAACGTGCAACTTTTCCTCGTCGTGCCGCCCGTCGCTGCCCGCTATGACCGAGCCTGCGACCCCACGCTCAAGCAGAAAATGCGTCACACGCTTTCCGCCATTGCCGCAGACTATCCCAACGTCGTCTTCCTGGACTACTTTGCCGACACTCGTTTCACCGACGCCGACTTCTTTGACTGTAACCACCTCACCTGTGACCACGGCGCACAGAAATTCACGCGCTTGCTGCTCCAAGACATGAAGAACCACGGCTTCAAAGAATGAAGCGGCTTGTAAGGAGGAAAAAGTTTTACTTACAGGGGTGTTCTATAACATATTACAAGAGCAAGGAAAAACTTTGCAAACCATACACAAACCCTACATTTAACCCTGCATCTCTCTGATTTTCCGTGCGTTGTGGAATGTATGGTTTGCGCCGCAAACCCTGCACAAACAATACACGAAACTATACACCGCAACCCTACATTCTGTTGTTTGAACACGAATCAAACGAATGGAACGGATCAAACGGTTGAAGCGAATGGAACGAATGAATGAAAGACAAAAACCGGAAAAACCCCTTGCGCTTGATGCAAACGGCTCTGACGAGCCTTTGA
>NZ_JADYUH010000041.1 GCF_021531665.1 Prevotellamassilia timonensis | reverse complement strand
TAGTTTTTTGTTTTCCCCTTTTATTTACGTATAGTGTAGAGTTGATGCGCAGTTACAACAAACCCTACACAGCGGCGGTTTCGTTACGCAGCAGTGTAGAGTTGATGCACTTCCTAAGACTCCCTTCACTTATCGTCGGGGCTGATTTTGTCCACGTGTTTCAGCTGCCACGTGTTGTAGAGGTTGTGCCACACGCTGTAGAACCCCGGGGCAAGGGCACTGATGGGATTCAACAGAAACGTGGATGCCCAAATGGCAAAGACCGTGTTTTTCTGCCCCATGCTCTGACTGCACGTGATGGGACGGCGGCGACGCGCTCCGACCCAACGCCCCAGCGCAAATTGTGCGGCACAAGCCAACAGCGAGACCAACCCCACTGCACACAAGACTCCAATGCCGACACGTTCGTTGAGAACGTTGCTGACAGTGACGGCTACCGACAAGGAGAGGGTGAGACACCAAAGACGGAAAGGAAGACCCGGCACCGAAATCAGACGACTACACAGCCGCGGACTGCGGAGTTGCAGGAGCCATGCCGTCAAAAGCGGCAAAAGCAACAGAGGAAATACCTTGCCGAGCACGGAAAAGAAAGAGGGGAAAAACTCTGCATGACCCGAGGGGTGAAGCACGGGCACGAAAAGAGGGAGCAACAGCGAGGTGAGGAGATTGGCGAGCAGTGTGTAGGAAGCCACGAACTCCGCACTGCCGCCCAGCCGCGAGGTCACTACGGCGGTGGCGGTGCCGGTCGGACAGATGAAAAGAATGGCGGCACTCTGCCACAACAAGTTCAAGAAGGGGTCGGAAAAGAACGAACAGGCAGACAACGCCACACAAAGGAGGAACCCGCCGCCTTGAACTGCAAGTAACTCAAAATGAAGCCTGCCAGGACGTAGTTCACCGAAGGAAATTTTGCAGAAAGTCAGCAACAACATCAGGAAAATGAGGACGGGCTGAACAAGAGAGACGGTCGTGCGAACGACACGGCAGAAGGTCTCGGAAAGCGGGAGTGCATGTCCGATGAAAGCTGTCGCCACACCGAAGACAATGGCAAAAAGCAAGGCATTGGATTTGAAAAACGCTCCCCAAGAGAACGTGCTTTGGAGTTTAGAAGTCATGAGCACAGTTTTGTGAAGTCTTGAAGCAATTTGGAGGAATCTGCGGGAAAGGGTCGAGCAAACAAGAATTTTCTGAAGGACCCCGCAGAATAATCTCACACCATATTATATAATCTCACACTCTTATATATATCAAGAAATAGAAGAATAGTCAGCGGTTTCACTCTCCAGTTCTCTGAGGTGTCGCCATGTGGGAGCAAAGGCAGGAAGCGTGTGGTCCGGGTCAGCAGCCACGACACTTGCAGCGGCACGTCGTGCTTGTTCGAGAAGTACGCCGTCACTGGCGAGCGATGCCGCCTTCAGTCGGAACGGCAGTCCGCTTTGGGCTGTGCCCTCCATGTCACCCGGTCCTCGCAGGCGCAGGTCCTCTTCTGCCACGACGAAGCCATCAGTGGTTGAGGTGATGACCTGAATGCGGCGTTCGGAGTCACCGGAAAGACGGTCGGGAGTGACCAAAAGACAGAAGGATGCCGCGGCACCGCGCCCCACCCTTCCGCGCAGCTGATGAAGTTGAGCAAGCCCGAAGCGCTCAGCGTGGCGAATGACCATCACACTGGCGTTCGGCACGTTCACGCCGACTTCAATGACCGTGGTTGAAACAAGGATGTGAATCTCTCCTCGGGTGAACGCCTGCATGGTGACGTCTTTCTGCTCCGGTGTCATTCTTCCATGAACCAACCCCACGCGGTGGGAGGAGAAGATGTCACACAGTTCTTCAAAGCCGCGGCAGGCGTCAGCGAGATCCAACTTGCTGCTTTCTTCCACCAAAGGATAGACCACATAGACCTGCCTTCCTTCAGCCAGTTGGCGACGTATGCCGTCATAGACGCGACCAATGTGCGACTCCCCGAAATGAAGGGTCTTCACAGGCGTACGACCGGGCGGCAGACTGTCAATGACGCTGACGTCAAGGTCACCATAGACGGTCATGGCAAGGGTTCTGGGAATCGGAGTGGCAGTCATGACGAGCACGTGGGGAGGAAGGTCGCTTTTCTTCCAAAGTTGAGAACGCTGTTTGACTCCAAAACGGTGTTGCTCGTCAATGATGGCAAGCCCCAGTCTTTGAAAGCGCACCTCATCCTCAATCAAAGCGTGGGTGCCGACAAGGATGGAAACGCTGCCGTCAGCCAAGCCGGCGAGAATCTCCCGACGACGCACGCCTTTGACATGACCCGTCAAAAGTTCCACCCGAACAGGGAGCGCGGCACAAAGTTCGGAGAGACCACGATGGTGTTGCGAAGCGAGAATCTCGGTGGGCGCCATGATGCACGCTTGAAAACCGTTGTCCAACGCCAAAAGCGCACAGAGCAATGCCACGATGGTTTTCCCGCTGCCCACGTCGCCCTGCAACAGACGGTTCATCTGACGTCCGCTGCCCAAATCCGCCCGTATTTCCTTCATGACTCGCTTCTGAGCTTCGGTCAGCGAGAAGGGAAGACAGGAGGAATAGAACTGATGGAACAAGGGACCAACCCGCGCAAAGACATGCCCGGCAACCGCGGTGCGATTGCGCTGCATCATGAGCAGAATGTGGAGTTGGAGGAAGAAAAGTTCCTCAAACTTCATGCGGTGCATCGCGGCACTGAGGTTGGCAGGAGAATCCGGAAAATGAACCGTGCGAAGCGCACGGCAAAAGGGCATCAGCCCGTAGTCCGACATGACGGTCGGCGGCAGGGTCTCGGGAAGCTCGGAATCCTCAACCAGCGAAAGAGCGTGGCGAATGAAACCGCCCAAAGCACGGGAGGTGAGTCCGAAACGCTTCATGCGCTCCGTCGTGTGATACTGCGGGTCAAGGCTGCCCGCCGAAAGTTCCTTTGAATTGGCGGGCTCAAGTTCGGGATGGGCAATGGAGAAGCGTCCGTTGAAGAGAGAGGGACGACCAAAAACGAACCATTCGGCATTTCCAGCCTTTTCCAGTCTCTTCTGCATCGTCTTGACGGAACGAAACCAAATGAGAGAAAGGAAGCCGGTGCCATCGGAGAAAGTGGCGGTGAGACGGGAGTGCATGCCTTCCCCTTCGAGACGCACATCCACGATGCGACCACGCAGTTGCAAATGTGACGCGCCCTCAGACAAATCACACACAGACCAAACACGCGTTCGGTCTGTGTGTTTATAGGGGTAGTGGGCAAGGAGGTCACCCACCGAGGAAATCTTCAGGTCTTCGCTCAGCGTGCGTGCTTTGACGGGACCGATTCCCTTTAAATACTTAATGTGAGTCGAAAGCAGGAGAGACATGGGAAGAACATTCAGAGTTGAGATTCCACAGTTCTAAGAAGAACATGAACCGAGAAGAGCCGGCGGAGCACCCGCCATCGTCTTCTTTTCAGAATCTCAGCACGGGGGCACTCACCTCAACGGGCGGGTTGAAGAGCATGCCGCGACGGACGCTCTGCACAACCTCTTCCGGACAAAGGCGGGAGGCAATGGCAAAGGCAAACTCGGGAGTGGCGGCGGGACCGGAGGCGGTGATGATGTTGCCGTCTTCGACCACATAGGCATCATTGTGATAGATGGCATCGCCAAGGTGCTCTTCCATGCCGGGATAGATGGTGGCATGACGACCGGACAAGATGCCCGCAGCGGCAAGTGCCATGGGAGCGGCACAGATGGCGGCAATGACTTCACCCAAGAAGGCGTGCTGTTGCAACGCAACGCGAAGCACGACGCAGTTTTTAAGGGTGAGGGCGCCGGGCATTCCGCCGGGCAGCACCATCGCACGGCATTGAACAACGTGGTTTTTGCGGAAGAGACTGTCCGCCTTGGTGAAGATGCCGTGGGCACCGGTCACGATGCGGCGACCCGTCACACTGAGCGTCACGACTTTGAGTCCGCAACGGCGAAGGATGTCAATTGTCTGGAAAGTTTCGGTTTCTTCAAAACCGTCAGCAAGAAATAGATATACCATATGTCGTTTCTTTTTGTATTGTTTCAGATGTAAGGAGGAACTCAGTAATATGAAAATAATAAGTTGCGTCAGATTTGAATGACATTTTCGAGGTCAGATTTTCACCCGAAGAAGGAGCATAGCCGTAGCTATGTGACTGATGAGGGAGGAAATATGGAACGAAAAGATTTTCAAAGATGATGCAGGTTATTTTTTGAGGATTACTCAAAAGCCTTCCCAATTTTTCTCTTTCACTCTGCAGCAAACTACGAGCGGAGGAGAGCAAGATACCGGGACACGGTTTCACGCAAGCCAAGATAGAGCGCGTCGCAAATCAAGGCGTGACCGATGCTGACTTCATCAGTCCAAGGAATCTGCTCGTGATAGAATCCGAGATTTTCAAGGCTGAGGTCGTGACCGGCATTCAACCCGAGGCCGAGGTCGCGACAATGACGCGCAGTCTGAAGGAAAGGCTCAATGGCACGAGCCGGGTCAGCAGGATAGAGGGCTGCGTAGGGACCGGTGTAGAGTTCAACGCGGTCAGCACCCACTTCGCGTGCGCCATCGGCAAAGCGTTCCTCGGCAGAAATGAAGATGCTGGTGCGAATGCCGCATTCCTTGAAGCGTGCCACTACATCCGTGAGGAACGCTCTGTGAGTCAGCGTGTCCCAGCCGTGGTTGGAGGTGAGTTGATCGGGAGCGTCTGGCACCAAGGTGACCTGTGCGGGGTGCACGGAGCAGACCAGGTCGATGAACTCCGGCGAGGGATAGCCCTCGATGTTGAACTCCGTGGTGAGCATGGCGGAGAGATTGTGCACGTCCTCCCGACGGATGTGACGCTCATCGGGACGCGGGTGGACGGTGATGCCCTCAGCACCGAAAGACTCGATGTCGCGAGCAGCCTTCAAAACGTCGGGACAATTCCCACCTCGTGCATTACGCAGCGTGGCAATTTTATTGATATTGACACTTAGGTTCGTGTGCATAGTCGTTTTTATTGATTTTTTCTTGCGCTTTCAACGGGCTTCCACTAACTTCGCAGCGTAAAACGAAAGGACAGCAGTGCCCGTTTTCCTCCGAAACTCCGTCTCGGCATGGGCAAAATTACGCTTTTTTAGAGAATCATATCCCACAAAAAAGGTTAAATCTATCTCTTCCCTCCCCTTCTGAGGCATTAAGAAGGTCTTGAAACATGTAAACTGAGGTTCGGTGTGGGCAAAACTGACAAAAACACCACCGAGCACACCATCACAAAAAACTGAATGAAGAAGAACAAAGACTCAATGGAGAAAACCAGCCACTCAATGGAGAAAACCAACATAAAACCTTGCTGGGTGATCTACGGAAACGTCTATCAGACGAAGAAAAGCAAATATGTGGCAAGGATTCTGGAAACACTCCGCACCCTGCAGGTGAACGTGCTCATCGAAAAGAAATTTGCGAACTTCCTCGCCCACAACCTGCACATTGACATCGCGGACTATTCACTCTTCTGTCCCGAAGAAAAAAACGCCACGCCCGATGCTGCCATCTCCATCGGAGGAGACGGAACGTTCCTCACCACCGCCTCGCAACTGGGACTGACGGGAGTACCCATCCTCGGCATCAACACGGGAAGACTTGGTTTCCTTGCCGATGTCTCTCCCCACGAAATCGAACCCTCCCTCCAAGCCTTGGCGGAGGGACGCTACGTCGTGGAAGACAGATGTGCCATCCACGTCTTCGTCAACGAAGAACCGTTTCACACTCGTCCCCTCGCACTGAACGAAGTGGCAGTTCTCAAACACGACAATTCCTCGCTCATCGAAATTGTCACGACTGTGGACGACGCCCTGCTGACCACCTACTCCGCAGACGGACTCATCGTCAGCACACCCACAGGTTCAACGGGCTATTCCCTCAGTGTGGGCGGTCCGGTGCTCATGCCCACCACTCCGACATTTTGTCTCGCACCTGTCGCCCCCCACAGTCTGCACGTCAGACCGGTGGTGGTCAGAGACGATGTCACGATTCGAATGCGCGTCAAAAGCCGCAGCGGAAACTTCCTTCTGGCTGCTGACGGCGTCAGCAAGAGTCTGCCGCAAACGGCAGAGGTCTGTGTGAAAAAAGCTCCCCGCCCCATCCGGGTCATCAAAATCCAACACACCGACTTCTTTGACACGCTGAGAGAAAAACTCATGTGGGGAGCCGACGGAAGACACCAAAATGAAATTTAAGTTTAGACCATCCATTCTGCTCTCCCCAACCGTGCGATTCCTGTTCCGACAACTCAAAGGGAATCGCCTGCAAGCTGTCCTGAACGCCACTTCGGGACTGCTGCTCGTGGGTTTGGACCTGGCGTTCGTTTGGGCGACAAAACGTGCGGTGGACATCGCCACCCTGCCCTCGCCGACCCACAATGCCGCCACCGACCTGCATCCCGCACTGGCACTGATTGCCTTCCTCATGGTGCTGAGAATTGCCGTCTCCCTGGGAAGCCGATGGATTCGAGCCATCCTGGGCGTCAAAGCGCAGAACCACATGAGACGAGAACTCTTTGAGAGACTGCTCTGCTGTCAATGGGTCTCGCTCAAACGCCACCACACCGCAGCACTGACCAACCGACTGGAAAGAGACGTGGCAGACGTGGTGAGTTTCACGACTGAAACCGTGCCCGCAGTCTTCACCACAGTTGCTCAGTTCATCGGAGCGTTCTGCCTGCTCTTTTTCATGGACCACACGCTCGCCATCATCATCATCCTTCTGATTCCCTTCTTCGCACTCTCTGCCAAGGCGTATGCACGCCCCATGAGACGACTGAGCCACAGAGCCCGCACCCACGACAGCGCCGTTTGGGCGGTCATCCAAGAAACGCTCTCCCGCATCCTCGTGGTCAAATCCATTGCACACACCGCACCTTTCCTCGGTCCTCTGAAAGAACAGCAACAAGCGTGGCATCAGTGCATCTTGAAAAGAACAAAATATTCGACCTGGTCCTCGGGGCTGATGAATTTCGGCTTTGCCATGGGTTATTTTCTGACCTTTGCCTGGGGAGCCTGCCGCCTGGCTGACGGAAGCATCACCTACGGCGCGATGCTGGCTTTCGTGCAACTCGTCGGACAAATCCAAAGCCCCGTGCGCTCTCTCTCACAATTCGTCCCGGCATTCATCACAGCCTTCACCGCCGCCGACCGACTGACGGAACTAGAAAGAATACCTCTCGACGACACCGCACCACACCACGCGCCGCAACCTGCCGCCGAAGAGAAAGCACCGGGCATACGATTCGAAAAAGTGACGTTCTCCTACACCAAAGTGTCCCGCAAAATCTTCGAAGGATTCACCTACGACCTCCCACCGCAAAGCGTGACAGCCGTCATGGGAGAGACCGGAACGGGGAAAACGACACTCGTGCGCCTCATGCTCGGACTCATCACGCCGACAGAAGGGAAGGTGGAGTTCTATGGAACGGACACGAACTCCGTCCCAGCCTATGTCCCACAAGGGAACAGTCTTTTCTCGGGCACAGTGAAAAGCAACCTCCTCATGGCTTGCCCGCAAGCCACTGACGAAGAACTGAAAAAAGCACTATGGTGTGCCGCCGCCGACACCTTTGTCATGAAACGCCCGCTGGGACTGAACACCGCCTGCGGAGAAGCAGGAGACGGTTTCTCGGAAGGACAGGCACAACGAATTGCCATTGCACGCTGTCTGCTCATGCCCTCGTCCGTCAAAATCTTCGATGAAGCCACTTCCTCGCTCGACCCGGAAACGGAATCCATTGTGCTGGAACGTATTGCCCAAACCTACCGACACCACACGCTCGTTTTCATCACCCACCGCCCGGAGGTACTGAAATATGCCACACAGGTGCTCCGGCTCTGAAAGGTTTGGCAAATGAGGAAAAGGGGAAGAGGCAATCTGAAAAAGCGGCAGATTTCGCCACGCGCTTTTTCCAAAAAGAACAACAAAACCACAAGTTTGCGGTTTCTCGGCACCGCGGTGGGAGGCTTTCACGTTTTATTTTGTAAATTTGCATCTGTTTTCCTTGAAAAACAACTCTAGTTTTCCTCAAAACAAATCAAAATCTCAACCTCAGAAGATGGCTTGTTTGCTACACATAGAAACATCGGCGGAAACCTGCTCCGTGGCTCTGTCCCACGACGGGCAATGTGTCTTTGAGCGCGTTTCACCCCAACAAATGAATCACGCCGCAAGCGTTTCGGGCTACATTCAGGAAGCTCTCGCAGAAGCAAAGGCTCTCGGAGAAAAAGTGCAAGCTGTCGCCGTCAGCGCAGGTCCCGGCAGCTACACCGGACTGAGAATCGGGTTTTCAACGGCAAAAGGACTGTGCTACGGCATGGGCGTTCCGCTCATCGCCATCCCTACCCTCGAAATCCTCGCCGCCGAGCTACGCAAAACAACTGAAGGACTGGCAAACACGGACGCTCTGCTCTGCCCCATGACTGACGCCAGAAGGATGGAGGTCTATACGGCTCTCTTCAACCCTCAATTGGAAGAGGTGCAAGCCACGCAGGCTGTCTGTCTGGACCGAGAAGGGACAACGTTCTTGCCCGCCGACAAGACCATTCTGATTGGCGGAAGCGGCGCGGAGAAATGCCGCGAGATTTTCTCAGACAGCCGTTTTGTGTTTGCAGAAGTGAAGACGATCTGCGCCTCCATGATGGTGGAAGTGGCCGAAGCGCGCTTTGCGAAAAGCAGATTTGACGACTTGGCATACAGCGAACCGTTCTACCTGAAAGCCTATCAGCCTTCGCTCTCCAAGAAGAGCGTACTGCCCGCCCACACCTGAGACGGCGGAGACGTTCTCAAGACGAAACACCATTATTATATATAGGTACACATCAATTTATACAGTACACTCATTTTTATATATAGGACATGACCGAACACGCTCAATATAATTCTCAAGAAAAGCCGCTTCTCTTTCGCGCTTACGGTCGCCTCGTGGAAGAAATGGTGAAGAAAATCACCGAGGCAGAAAGTCCGGAGAAGAAAAAACTGCTCGCACAAACCACCATCGCGCTGATGAAAACGCGCCTGGAGGAGAAAAGAAAGACAGCGAGCTTGGAAAAGAAACTCTGGGACCACCTTGCCTTCATGACCGGCTACGATGATGAAATCGGAAGCCCCTTTGAGGTGGTCAAACACGAGACTCTGCAACCCAAACCGCTTGCCATCCCCTACTCTTCTTCCTCCATGAGATTCAGACACTACGGGCGCTTGATGCAAAAGTCCATTGACAAAATGATGTCCCTGCCCACAGAAGAAGCACGCATGGCGATGTGTCGCACGCTCGCCTTCAGAATGCAAAAGTGTCTGAACGAAAGACAAGCCGGACACGCTGACATTGAAACCGTCGCCCACGAAATCGCCATCTACACCGAAGGGCTTTTCACACCCTCGGCTGAAGAACTGAGAATCTACACGGGAAGAAAATACACGAGCAGACAACGGAGATAAAACGCTTTAGAGAAAAACCAATCCTTTCCGAGAGAACATGCTCCTCTTCCGACAAGCCCCACCACGGTCAGTCTTTTCCTCACCCATCAACCTCTGAAACACATGAGTTCCTTCATCATCGAAGGCGGACACCGCCTCAAAGGAGAAATCACTCCGCAAGGAGCCAAGAACGAAGCTCTGCAAATCATCTGCGCCACCCTGCTGACCGCAGAGGAGGTGAGAGTGACAAACATTCCCGACATCTTGGACGTCAACAACCTCATTGATTTGCTCAGAAAAATGGGAGTGACGGTGACGCACCATGGCGAAGGAGACTATTCCTTCCGTGCGGAGACCTTCAACCAGGACTATCTGGCAAGCAAAGAGTATCTTGACGACTGCTCCCGCCTCAGAGGCTCCGTACTCCTGCTCGGTCCCATGACGGCAAGAAGGGGTGAGGCGCGACTCTCCAAACCGGGCGGCGATAAAATCGGACGCAGACGGCTTGACACACACTTCTACGGGCTCCAGAAATTGGGCACGAGATTCTACTATGAAGAAGAGACCGGCGTCTATCACCTCTCGGGAAAAGAACTCCGAGGAACCTATATGCTGCTCGACGAGGCGTCAGTGACAGGAACGGCAAACCTCATCATGGCTGCCGTGCTGGCGAAAGGAAAAACCACCATCTACAATGCTGCCTGTGAGCCCTACGTCCAACAACTCTGTCAGATGCTCGTCAGAATGGGCGCGGACATCAAAGGAATCGGTTCCAACCTGCTGACCATCGAGGGTGTTGAAACCCTTCACGGCACGACCCACCGCATCCTTCCGGACATGATTGAGATTGGCTCGTTCATCGGAATGGGCGCCATGGTCGGCGATGGACTCACCATCAAAGGAGCAGGCGTCAAACACCTCGGACTGATTCCCGAAGCCTTCCGACGTCTCGGCATCCAAATCTATATCAAAGACGATGACATCTTGATTCCACGACAGGAACACTACTGCTTTGAGAGTTTCATTGACGGTTCCTTCCTGAACATCGCCGATGCGCCGTGGCCGGGACTGACGCCGGATTTGATTAGCATCCTGCTCGTCGTGGCAACTCAGGGAAAAGGGGCTGTGCTGTTCCACCAAAAAATGTTTGAAAGCCGACTCTTCTTCGTGGACAAACTGATTGACATGGGCGCACAAATCATTCTCTGCGACCCGCACCGCGCCGTCGTGGTCGGTCATGACAATGCCACCAAACTTCGCGGAAGAAGAATGTCCTCACCCGACATCCGAGCCGGCATCGCCCTGCTCATCGCTGCCCTGGGCGCGGAAGGAACCAGCCGAATTGACAACGTCGAACAAATCGACCGCGGCTACGAACACATTGAAGAAAGACTCTGCCGCCTCGGCGCAGTCATCAAAAGAGTATGATTCAAGAAGATAACCTCATTCACATCGGACGCATCACCAAAGCGCGCGGACTCAAAGGCGAAGTTGAAATCGACTTCACCAACGACTGCTTTGAGCGCGAGGGCACGGACAAAGAGTTTTTCTTCTTGGAACTTGACGGCATCTACGTCCCCTTTTTCTGGGAGGAATATCGTTACAAAAATGACCACACGCTACTGATGAAATTTTCCGACGTGGACTCACCCCAAGACGCAGAAAGACTCGTCGGCGCGCGTGTCGCCTATCCCCTTGACGAAGAAGACGAAACGTGGCTGGAAGAAGCGGAACTGAGCAGTTATCGTGCGCTCACGGGTTTCCAACTTTTTCAGCACGAAACAAAACTTATCGGCACCGTGGAGCAGGTTGATGAAAGTTCCTCCAACATCCTGCTCTACGTCCGCAACGAAAAAGGAGAGGAAATCATCGTCCCCTATCACGATGACCTCTTGGAAAGTTTTGACCTGAGAAAACAAAGGCTCTCGCTCAACCTTCCTGAGGAACTGCTCACCTTGAACGCTTAAGCAATGACCCACCTTATTTATAAGGTATAGATATATATAATAAGGCATCTCTCGCAAAACGAGACGAAGCCTTTGAAGAAGAAAAATCATGAGAAAAATAGCCATTCTCGGCTCCACCGGTTCCATCGGCACACAGGCGCTGGACGTCATCCGCCATCATCGCGACCTCTTTGAGGCTCGCGTGCTGACAGCCGGCAGCAACGTGGAACTGCTTGCCAGGCAGGCACGCGAGTTCCTTCCCGATGCAGTGGTGATTGCCGATGAAGGAAAACATGAAGCACTGAAAGAAATGCTGGCAGACCTTCCGATTAAGGTCTATGCCGGCAGCGATGCCATCGCACAGGTGGTTTGCCTCGACAGCATAGACATGGTACTGACTGCCATGGTGGGGTTTGCCGGACTTCGCCCGACCGTGGCGGCAATCCAGGCACACAAGACGATTGCCCTTGCCAACAAAGAAACGTTGGTGGTTGCCGGAAGCCTCATCCAGGAACTCTGCCATCTTCACAAAGTTGCCATTCTTCCCGTGGACAGCGAACACTCCGCCATCTTCCAGTGTCTGAACGGACAGGACGTGAACCGAGTGAAAAGAATCCTCCTCACCGCCTCGGGAGGTCCCTTCCGCAACTTCTCCAAAGAACAGTTGGCAAACGTGACGGCTGCCGAAGCACTGAAACATCCGAAGTGGACGATGGGAGCAAAAATCACGATTGACTCGGCAACCATGATGAACAAAGGCTTCGAAATGATTGAAGCACGTCATCTCTACAACGTCGCACCGAAAGACATTCAAATCGTGATTCATCCCGAGAGCATCGTGCACTCCGCGGTGGAATTTGCCGATGGTGCTGTCATCGCACAACTCGGAGTGCCCGACATGAGACTCCCGATTCAATATGCGCTCGGTTTTCCTCACCGCCTTCCGCTCCCACAGGCAGAAACGCTGGATTTGTTCCAAATTGGGGCACTCCACTTTGAAGCCCCCGACCCGGAACGCTTCCCCTGCATCCGCTTTGCCTACGATTCCATTGAGCGCGGCGGCAACATCCCCTGCGTGCTCAACGCCGCAGCCGAGGTGACCAACGAGGCATTCCGAAAAGGGTTGTGCACCTATCCGCAAATGCACACCGCCATCGAGCAAGTCTTGCAACAGGCAGACTTCATTGCCAACCCACAACTCGATGACCTCTTCCAAACCGATGATTGGGCAAGAAGACGCACCACGGAGGTGCTTCAAACCAACGCCACGCCCCAATCCTAACTTCATACCTGAAATCCAAGTCCCCAACAGAAATCATGGAAATCTTTCTCATAAGAGCCCTGCAACTCATCCTTTGTTTCTCCATCCTCATCATCCTTCACGAAGGAGGACACTTCCTCTTCGCCAAACTCTTCAAAGTGCGCGTGGAAAAGTTCTGCCTCTTCTTTGACCCCTGGTTCACGCCGCTGAAATTCAAACCCAAATGGAGCGACACAACCTATTGTCTCGGTTGGTTGCCCCTCGGAGGATATGTCAAAATCTCCGGCATGATTGACGAATCCATGGACAAAGAGCAAATGAAACAACCCGTCAAACCGTGGGAGTTCAGAGCCAAGCCAGCCTGGCAGAGGCTGTTAATCATGGTGGGCGGCGTCCTCGTGAACTTTGTCTTGGCTTTCGTCATCTACAGTTCAGTGCTCTTCACCTGGGGAGAAAAATATGTTCCCATTGAAAACATGACCCACGGTTTTCAATTCAACGAACAGGCTCACTCCTTTGGTTTGCAGGACGGTGACATCCTTTTGGGCACGAACGAAACGACCTTCCGCGATTTCAACAGCAACGTCTTGCGCGACATCAGCAATGCCACGACTCTGCGCGTCCGCCGCAACGGCAAAGAGGTGGCAATCAGCCTGCCCGGCAACCTGAGCCTGCTGGAAATGATAAAACAGGACCCTCCCTTTGCCGCTCCGCTCATTCCTGCTGTGGTGGACAGCGTGATTCCCAACGGGGCTGCTGCCAAGGCTGGCGTGACGAAAGGTTGCGTGGTGCTGGCATATAATGACTGCGCCATCCGCTCCGTGAACGACTACAATCTGAACCGGGGACGCATGAACGACATCCTTTCTGCCGGAAAACACGCCGACAGTCTGCGCCTCCGCAATGCCACACTCGTGGTGCAACGCCCCGCGGGCAAAACCGACACGCTGAAACTCCAACTCTCCGAGGACTATCTTATGGGATTGGCATGGGTGAACCCCATCACGGATGAATACAAAACCGTCACCCGTGAGTTCACCATTCTGGAAAGCATTCCGGCAGGTTTCTCCTACGGCTGGAGCGTGCTCACCGGATATGTGGAAGATTTGAAATATATCTTCACTTCTGAAGGTGCAAAGAGCGTGGGTTCTTTCGGTGCCATCGGCAGCATGTTCCCCACGTCTTGGGACTGGCAAAGATTCTGGAATCTCACAGCCTTCATCTCTCTCATTCTGGCATTCATGAACATTCTCCCGATTCCGGCTCTGGACGGCGGTCACGTCTTCTTCCTGCTCGTGGAAGTAATCACACGACGCAAACCGAGCGATGCCTTCATGGAGAAAGCGCAGATGATTGGAATGACCCTGCTGCTCCTGCTCATGGCTTTTGCCATCTTCAACGACTTCCGAAACTTCTTGTGGTGAGAATGCTGAAGTCAGACTCACCTGAAAACAACAGGAAACTTCCCGCCGGGAATCACTCTCAAAACGGGAAGTTCACTGAACGCTCTTCATCATGACTATATCCATCATTACCAGTACATACAACAGCGCAACCACACTGAAAGACACGATTGAAAGCGTTTTGTCACAGACTTGGACCGACATTGACTACATCATCGTGGACGGTGGTTCAACCGACGAAACGCTCCAAATCATCAAGCAGAACGAAAGTCGGTTCCACGGAAAGATGCGCTGGGTCAGCGAGCCTGACGAGGGAATCTATGATGCCATGAACAAAGGCATTGCCATGGCATGCGGCGATGTGATTGGCATTCTCAACAGCGATGACGTGCTCTTTGACAATCGCGTCATTGAGAGAGTGGCAAAGGCTTTTGAAAACCCCGAAACGGACTGTGTCTTCGGCGACCTGCTCTACGTCAGCCGCACGGACCTCAACAAAATCGTGAGAATCTGGAAGGGAAGCCCCTATGAAAAAGGGTGCTTCAGCAAAGGCTGGCACCCCGCCCACCCGACTTTCTATGTGAGAAAGGAACACTTTGAGCGTCTCGGCGGCTACGACACAAGTCTTGACATCTCAGCAGACTTTGAATTCATGCTGCGATATTTGGAAGTACACCAACTTCGCAGTGCCTATCTGCCATACTTCATGGTCAAAATGCGAACGGGCGGAGTCAGCAACGGCTCTGTGAAGGGAATCCTGACGGGCAACCAAAACATCGTGAAGGCTTTTCGCAAACACGGCATCCCCGTCTCCCGCTTCTACATGCCCATCCGCATCACCAGAAAAGCCTGCGATGTCATCGTTTCAAAATTCAAATTGCTCCGACAAAAAAAATAAATCTCAACACGACAAGGATTCTTCCTCATCCCTTCAATTTTTCTTTCGGAAGAATCTTTAAGAGTTCATCTCTGAGGCGGGCTGCTGCAATGAAGTCAAATTCTGCGGCAGCCTGCTTCATCATTCTTGTCAGACGCTCACATTTTTCCTCCACGGTCTCTCCGGGTCTTTCATAGAGAACTGCATCTTCGGCAGCCTGTGTTTGCGGCTGTGCCGACGCTGCACTTTCGGAATATTTGAACGGCGTGTTTTTGCGGCGCGCATTCTTCCGCTCCACCTCTTCCGCCTTGCCTCCCAGGGACAGAGCACCGGCACCCGTTGGCTTGACAATCTGTTTCGGTTCAATGTGATGCTCAGTGTTGAACGCCTGCTGAATCTGACGGTGCCGCATGGTCTCGTCAATGGCTTGCTGCATGGACTCCGTGATTTTGTGGGCATACATAATCACTCTTCCCCGAACATTTCTTGCAGCACGTCCGATGGTCTGTGTCAGCGACCTCGCCGAGCGGAGAAATCCTTCCTTGTCGGCATCGAGAATGGCGACAAGAGCCACCTCGGGCAAATCGAGACCTTCACGCAGCAAGTTCACACCGACCAACACGTCGCAAACGCCGCTCCGCAAATCGTCCATGATTTGCACACGGGAGAGCGTATCGACTTCGCTGTGAATGTAGGTGGCTTTGACACCGTTTTTCAACAAATAATCTGTCAGTTCCTCCGCCATGCGTTTGGTGAGCGTCGTCACCAAAACACGGCTGTTGAGGTTTATCTCGCGGCGGATTTCTTCCATGAGGTCGTCCACGGGATATTCCGTGTCGCGCACCTCAATCAGCGGGTCGAGCAGACCTGTCGGTCGAATGATTTGTTCCACGACCACGCCTTCGCTCTCCGCCAGTTCATACTCTGCAGGAGTGGCACTGACATAAATCACCTGTGGCGTCATCTCCTGGAACTCCTCAAACGTCAGCGGACGATTGTCAAGCGCGGCGGGCAGACGGAAGCCATAGTTCACCAGCGCCTCCTTCCTGGAACGGTCACCGCCATACATCGCTCGAATCTGAGGCACGGTGACGTGGCTTTCATCGACCACCAGCAAAAAATCATCCGGGAAAAAGTCCAACAGACAATAGGGACGCTCGCCGGGCTGCCGACCGTCAAAATAGCGGGAGTAGTTTTCAATACCGCTGCAGTGCCCCAACTGGCGAATCATTTCCAAGTCATATTCCACTCTTTCCTGCAACCGCTTCGCTTCCAACGTTTTGCCTTGAGAATTGAAATGCTCAACTTGCGCCATAAGGTCATCCTGAATGAGACGAATGGCTTGCTGTTGCGTGTCTTGGGAAGTGATGAAAAGATTGGCGGGATAGACCTTATAAACGTCATAGTTCATGATTCGGCATCCCGTGTCAGGGTCGATGGTCTCCACGGCATCAATTTCGTCGTCCCAGAAAACGACACGCACGACTTCTTCGGCATAGGCAAGAAAAATGTCCACCGTGTCGCCCTTGACGCGGAACGTACCGGGGCGCGGACTGAGGTCGTTGCGGACATAGAGCGCGCCGACGAGTTTGTTCAAGAGCGTGCTCTGTCCGAGGTTCTTGCCGACGCGAAGTTCAATGACGTTTTCGTAGAAGGCGGCAGGGTTTCCCATACCGTAAATACAAGAAACGGACGACACGACAATCACGTCCTTTCTTCCCGAGAGCAGCGAGGAGGTGGCAGCAAGGCGGAGTCGGTCGATGTCTTCGTTGATGGCAAGGTCTTTTTCGATGTAGGTGTCGGTCGAAGCGATGTAAGCCTCCGGCTGATAGTAGTCATAGTAGGAGACATAATACTCCACCGCATTCTCCGGGAAGAAACTTTTGAACTCTTGGTAAAGTTGTGCCGCAAGCGTTTTGTTGTGGCTCAGCACGAGCGTGGGTTTCCCCACTTTTTCGATAACCCCCGCCAGCGTAAACGTCTTTCCGGAGCCGGTGACGCCGAGCAGAACCTGTGCGGGCAACCCACTCTTCACGCCCTCTGCAAGGTCGTGAATCGCTTTAGGTTGATCGCCGGAAGGAGAAAACTGGGAAAATAGTTGGAAAGACTTCATGGAGAATTTACGGAAAATGAATCGCCACCACGCCAATGAGCGTTTGGAACCGACAAAATTAGCACAAGTCGGAAGCAGGACAAAGCAGAACGCCAAATTATTCACTTTTTCTTGCTGTAAGCACTTTCTTTTGAACGTTCCTTATCCCGTAATTTATAGAATACCCCTTAAAAGAGACAACCAACGAGACAATGAATGCACATTCACGGAGAGGAAAACAAGGGCTGATTCATCTCTATAGTTCGTGTCTAAGTAATATGAAAATAATAAGTTGCGTCAGATTTGAATGACATTTTCGAGGACAGATTTTCACCCGAAGAAGGAGCATAGCCGTAACTATGTGACTGATGAGGGAGGAAATATGGACCGAAAAGAGTTTCAAAGAGGATGCAGGTTATTTTTTGAGGATTACTCAACAGGGCTTCCGCCTTTTTCTTGCCTCCCACTGCGCCGAAGTCGTTATTTCTCACTAATTTTGCAAAGTTTTTTAAGGAAACACGAGGAGAACATGCCTCACGTGCCCTTGACAGCATACCATATAACCCGCCTACTGACTGGCGACACACTACAACCCAACGTAAAACAAAATCTCACACATATATGGCAAAAGAACTGAAAGACCTGACCAAGCGGGCAACAGACTATTCCCGCTGGTACAATGAACTGGTGGTGAAAGCAGACCTCGCCGAAAGCGCGGACGTCAGAGGCTGCATGGTGATTAAACCCTACGGCTACGCCATCTGGGAACGTATGCAACAGGACCTCGACGCACGATTCAAAAAAACGGGCGTGCAGAACGCCTACTTCCCCATGCTCATCCCGAAGAGTTTCCTCTCCAAAGAGGCTGACCACGTCGAGGGATTTGCCAAGGAATGCGCCGTCGTCACCCACTATCGTCTCAAGGCTGACCACGAAAACGGAGGCGTGGTCGTGGACCCCGAAGCGAAACTCGAAGAGGAACTCATCATCCGCCCGACTTCGGAAACCACGATTTGGAACACCTACCGAAAATGGATTCACTCCTGGCGCGACCTGCCTCTCTGCTGCAACCAGTGGTGCAACGTGATGCGCTGGGAAATGCGCACCCGCCTCTTCCTCCGCACCGCCGAATTCCTCTGGCAGGAGGGACACACCGCCCACGCCACTCGCGAAGAAGCGGAAGAGAGAGCACGCCAGATGCTGGACGTCTATGCGGACTTTGCACGCGAGGTGATGGCAATGCCCGTCATCCGAGGCGTCAAAAGTGAAACGGAACGTTTCGCCGGAGCCCTCGACACCTACACCATCGAGGCGATGATGCAGGACGGAAAAGCGCTCCAAAGCGGAACCAGCCACTTCCTCGGTCAGAACTTCGGAAAGGCGTTCAACGTGCAGTTCATCAACAAAGAAAACGAACCGGAATTTGCCTGGGCAACCTCCTGGGGCGTCAGCACACGTCTCATGGGCGCACTCATCATGACCCACTCCGATGACAACGGACTCGTCCTCCCGCCCCACCTCGCACCGATTCAGGTGGTCATCATCCCCATCTCAAAAGGAGACAAAGACGGAGGAGCACTTGACGAACGCCTCCAAGCACTCACCGCAGAACTGGAAGCCAAGGGCATACGCGTGAAATATGACAACGCAGACAACAAACGTCCCGGCTTCAAATTTGCAGACTATGAACTGAAGGGCGTACCCGTACGTCTCGTCATGGGAGCACGCGACCTCGAAAACGGAACGGTGGAACTCATGCGCCGCGACACACTCGAGAAAACCACCCTGCCACTCGAAGGAATTGCAGACCACGTGGCTGCGCTGCTCGAAGAAATTCAAACCGCACTCTACACCAAAGCGGAGAACCGCCTCAAAGAACGAATCTACACCTGCAATGACTATGAGGAATTTAAGTCCAAGGTGAAGGACGGCGGCTTCTTCCTCTGCCCCTGGGACGGAACACCCGAGACCGAGGCGCGCATCAAGGAGGAAACACAAGCCACCATCCGCTGCGTCCCCTTCGGCTACAGCCAGGAGGACCTCGGCTGCGACATGGTCAGCGGAAAACCCGCCACCTGCCGCGTCATCATGGCAAGAAGTTATTAAGGGGAATCCTATAAATTAGGTTGAGTTGATTTTTGATTACTCACAAATAAGGGGTGTTCTAAAAATTAGGTTGAGTTGATTTTTGACTTCTTAGAGATGAACTTTTGTCAGTTAAGGAAGGAGCATAGCGGGCTATGTGACTGACGAAACTTACAATAGAGCACACTAAGAAATGAATCACTCAGAAAGACTGTTGCTCATAGACTGTTGGCTATAGACTGTTGACTATAGACTGTTGACTATAGACTGTTGACTATAGACCATAGACTCCGCAACCAAAACGTAAACAGTTTCTTTTGAACGTTCCTTATTCCATAATTTATAGAACAACCCACAAATCTTTGCAAGAAACAGACACACAGTGATTACCGTAAACAATCTTTCTGTGGAATTCAACGCACGTCCGCTCTTCGCGGACGTGTCGTTCGTGATAAACCCCAAGGACCGAGTGGCACTCGTGGGGAAAAACGGTGCGGGGAAATCTACCCTGCTGAAAATCCTCTGCGGCAAGCAGAGTCCCACCACGGGGTCTGTCAGCGCCGGCAAGGACGACACGATTGGCTATCTCCCTCAGGTCATGCAACTCCAGGACGGACGCACCGTCATGGAAGAGACCATGACCGCCTTCAGTGCCGTCGAAAGCCTGAGAGAGGAAGTGGAGAAACTGCGACGCGAACTGACGCAGCGACAGGACCACGACAGCGAGGACTACATGAAACTCGTCGAACGCTTCACCCACGAAAACGAACGTCTGCAACTCCTTGGTTCTGAAGGCGGAAGAGCCGAAGCAGAACGAACGCTTGCAGGCTTGGGATTCAAACCGGAGGAGTTTGACCGACCCACCGCCGAACTCTCGGGAGGATGGAGAATGCGAATCGAACTCGCAAAGATTCTCCTCCAACGACCGGACATCCTGCTCCTCGACGAACCGACCAACCACCTTGACATCGAGAGCATCCGATGGCTCGAGAACTTCCTCGTCAAATCACCGAGCGCCGTCCTCCTCGTCAGCCACGACCGCGCCTTCATCAACAAGGTGACAAACCGAACGATGGAAATCTCATGCGGAAGAATCACGGACTACAAGGTGGGCTATGACGACTACGTCCGCCTCCGACATGAACGCCGTGAACAACAACTCCGCGCCTACGAAAACCAACAGCGAGAAATCGCCGAGATGAAGGACTTCATCGAACGCTTCCGCTACAAACCGACCAAGGCGGTGCAGGTGCAGAACCGAATCAAACAACTCGCGAAAATTGTGCCCATCGAAGTGGATGAGGTGGACAACTCCGCGCTACACCTGAAATTCCCGCCCTGCTCTCGCTCCGGCGACTACCCCGTCATCTGTGAGGAACTCACGAAGTTCTACGGCGACCACTGTGTGCTCCGCAACGTGAATCTGACCATCAAACGCGGCGAGAAAGTGGCTTTCGTCGGACGAAACGGAGAGGGAAAATCAACCTGGGTGAAGTGTCTCATGGGGGAAACGGATTTCAAAGGCACACTCAAACTCGGACACGGCGTGGAGATTGGCTACTACGCTCAGAATCAGGCACAACTTCTGGACGGCGAACTCACCGTCTTCGACACGATTGACCGCGTCGCCACGGGAGACATACGCACCAAAATCCGAGACATCCTCGGGGCGTTCATGTTTGGCGGCGAAGCGTCGGACAAGAAGGTGAAAGTACTCTCTGGTGGTGAGCGTTCCCGCCTCGCCATGATTCGCCTCTTGCTGGAACCCGTGAACTTCCTGATTCTCGACGAACCGACGAACCACCTTGACATGCGAACCAAGGACGTCTTGAAGGAGGCACTCACCGCCTTCGACGGCACGGTGATTGTCGTCAGCCACGACCGAGATTTCCTCAAAGGACTGGTGTCCAGAGTCTATGAGTTTGGCGGAGGAAACATCCGCGAGCACATCGGCGGCATCGAGGACTTCCTCCAGGACAAGGAACGCGAGGAGAACGCCACCCGCAACGAAACACTCACCGCACCGAAACCGACGGAGGAGAAAAACGCGGAAGTCTCCGAGGGAAAACGCTCCTATGAAGAACGAAAGGAATTTGCCCGACTGAAACGAAAAGCGGAGAAAGAGGTGGCACAACTCGAAGAGAAGGTCACAGCCCTCGAAACGGAGAAAGCGGAAATCGAAGAAAAACTCGCCACACCCGAAGGAGCCGCAAACACAGCCCTCTACACGCGCTACACTGCCCTGCAACAGGAAATCCGCGAAACGGAGGAACGTTGGGAACAAGCCCTGACCGACCTCGAGGAAAACTTCCCCGACTGAGGTTTCCCCTCCACTTTCCCCTCCACTTTTTCTCCCCACACGTTCTTGAACACGTTTTTGAACACGTTTTTGAACACGAATCACACAAATGAAACGAATGATTCTTGAAACTTACGAATGATTCCTGAAATTAATGAGAAAATTAATGAAACAATTTTTGAACATTAATGGAGAGAAAAAATGCGAAAAGATTTTCAAAGATAATGCAGGTTATTTTTTGAGGATTACTAAAACAAAATAAACAATCAGCAATGAAACTAACCCAAATGCTTTCAATCATGGCTCTCTGTGCCTCCACCGCGAGCGCACAAACCAACCTTGGCACAGGCATTGACCGTGCCAACATGAACCTCAAAGCCAATCCCGGCACAGACTTCTTTGAGTATGCCGCCGGAGGATGGAACAACTCACACCCTCTGACGCCGGAGCATTCCCGCTACGCACAGTTCGACCTCCTCACCGAACAAACACAGAAGAACCTGCGAGGAATGATTGAGCAACTCGCCGAAAAAAACGCTCCCCAAGGCACCATCGAACAGAAAATCGGTTCGCTCTACCGTCTCGCCACCGACAGCCTGCGACGCAACCAAGAGGACTACGCACCCATCAAACCCTTCCTCGCAGAAATTGATGCCATCAAGAGCCGACAGGGAGTGCAGTTCGAGGTCGCAAAACTCCTCACCATGGGCATCGGAACTTTCTTCGCCCTCGGATGCGAAGCAGACCTCAAAGACTCCGAATGGAACCTCATGCAACTCTATCAGGACGGACTTTCCATGGGCGAACGCGACTACTACTTCAAAGACGACGAAGCCACCCAAAAAGTGCGCGAAGCCTTCAAAACCTACGTCGCACAACTCTTCTCCCTCACCGGATGCAACGCTGAAGACGCTGCCCGAAACGCACAAACCGTGATGGCGCTCGAGACAAAACTCGCCGAGGATTTCTACGATGCCGTCAAACTCCGTGACGTGGAAGGGAACTACCACAAAATGACCTATCGCGCACTGCTCGAGGACTTTCCGGGAATTGACTGGGGCACCGTCATGCTGCTCAACGGCATACCCTCCTTTGAAAACATCTGCGTCGGACAGCCCGAAGCCATCCGAAAAGCCGAAAAAATCCTGGCGGAAGAATCGATTGATGACTTAAAGGTTTATCTCACTTATAAGGTACTCGACAACGCTGCCTCTTCCCTCTCCGACCGCTTCCGCGAAGCCACCTTCAACTTCTATCAGCACGCCATGAGCGGCGCCGAACAGGACAAACCGCGATGGAAACGAGGCATCGACGTCGTCAACCACACCCTTGGCATGGCGATTGGAAAAGTCTATGTGGAAAAATACTTCCCCGAAACTTCCAAACAGCGCATGACGGAACTCGTCCGCAACCTCCAACACGCACTCAGCGAAAGAATCGACGCACAGAAATGGATGAGCCCGGAAACCAAACAGAAAGCACACGAAAAACTCAACGCCTTCCGCGTCAAAATCGGCTATCCCGACACCTGGATGGACTATTCAAAACTGGACATCGACGACAAACTCAGTTTCTATGAAAACCTCCTCCGAGCACGCCGCTTCATGAGTGACTACTACGTTGAAAAGCGGGTGAACAAACGCGTCGATCGAGACGAATGGCTGATGACACCGCAGACCGTCAATGCCTACTACAATCCCACCACCAACGAGATTTGTTTCCCCGCCGGCATCCTGCAACCTCCTTTCTTCCAGGCGGATGCAGACGACGCCTGCAACTATGGCGCCATCGGGGTGGTCATCGGCCACGAAATGACCCACGGCTTCGACGACCAAGGCTCGCAGTTCGACAAAGACGGCAACCTGAGCAACTGGTGGACCGAAGCAGACGCCAAGAGTTTCAAAGAGAGAACGGAGGTCATGGAACACTTCTTCAACAATCTTGAAGTACTCCCCGGACTGAACTGCAACGGAAAACTGACGCTGGGCGAGAACATCGCAGACCACGGCGGACTCCAAATCTCCTTCACCGCACTTCAAAACGCCATGAAGGAACACCCCCTCCCCACACTTGACGGATTCACGCCCGAGCAACGCTTCTTCCTCAGTTACGGGCTCATCTGGGGAAACAACATCCGCGAGGAAGCACTCCGCCAGCGCGTCATGACAGACCCTCACTCTCCCGGCAAACTCCGCGTGAACGGTGCCCTGCCCCACATTGACGCATGGTACGAAGCATTCCACATCACCAAAAAAAGCCCCCTCTTCATTCCCAAAAAAGAACGCGTGGACGTGTGGTAAAACTGCTGAGAAAACTGAGAAATTAGTTTTGCTCAGATCAATATATTTGAGACAAATTTTGCTCAGATCAATATTGCTGAGACATAGTTGAGAAAGGTATAGAAGCGTTTGGCTCTTCTATACCTTTTTGTTTTTCCCATTCAAGACACATCCGCTCCATCCGCGCGTTACGAACGTTTCGCGCGTTTCGCTTAATGCCTATGTTTCGCGCGTCACGGACGATTCGCGCGCTTCGCGCGTTTCGCTTGATGCCTATGTTTCGCGCGTCACGAACGACACGAACGTTTCGCGCGTTTCGCTTGATGCCTATGTTTCGCGCGTCACGAACGACACGAACGATTCGCGCGTTTCGCTTGATACCTATGTTTCGCGCGTCACGAACGACACGGACGTTTCGCGCGTTTCGCTTGATACCTATGTTTCGCGCGTCACGAACGACACGGACGTTTCGCGCGTCACGCTTGATGCTTGTGTTTCGTTCGTCACGAACGACACGAACGTTTCGCACGTCACGGACGTTTCTTTTAATTCGCATGATTCGCATGATTGGCATGATCCGCACCATCCGCGCAATTCGTGTTCAACACACCATACATTACATACGCCAAACTATGCACAAAAACTATACAAACCCTACACAAAACCCTACATTCCTCTGATTATCAACGCGTTTCTCTGTGTATAGTTTGCACGCAAACTATACACAAACTATACACAAAACCCTACATTGAGAGTCAAAGAGACTAAGAGTCAAAGAGTTGGGGAGTCAATGGTCAATAGTCAACGGTCAATAGTCAATGGTCAAAGAGAAAAAGAGACAAAGAGACAAAGAGACAAAGAGACAAAGAGACAAAGAGTTAGGGAGTCAACGGTCAATGGTCAATGGTCAAAGAGACGAAGAGAGGAAAGGAGGAAAGGACGAAAGATGAAAGGACCGCCTTTTTGAAACATTAATGTTCATGAATTTGATTCATTAAAAAGTCATTAATTTGTTTTGGGACACGGAACGCGCGAAATGTGCAGAAATTGAACGAATGAATGAAAGACAAAAACCGGAAAAACCCCTTGCGCTTGATGCAAACGGCTCTGACGA
>NZ_JADYUH010000040.1 GCF_021531665.1 Prevotellamassilia timonensis | reverse complement strand
CTCCGCCACCTGGGCGTACTGAAGAAGCGCACCGCGAAGGGCGTGTTCTACTGTGTCAGCCGGAAGCAGGTGGAGACGGTTTGAAAGAGAAGACCCGCCTTTTGACCCGCCTTTTGACCCGCCTTTTTGAACCGCTTTTGAAACATTAATGTTCATGAATTGATTCATTAAAAGCCATTAATTTGTTTTTGAACACGAATTGTTCACGAATTGTTCATAATTAATGAGACATTTAATGAGGCAATTAATGGACATTAATGGAGAAAAATTCTTGTTTTTGGAACACGAAACGCGCGAAATGTTCAGAATTAATGAGGCAATGAGGGACATTGACCTGTCCCTCTGTCCTCCCCACTTTGGAAAAGAATTGAACTGAACATAGAATCCATACCAATGTAGGAATTCGTCAATAAACCAGCGGAATCTTTACTTTTTCTCATCTTTCCGCTTGTTTTCTTACGAAAAAGTATCATCTTTGTGGCGGAATTCAAAATTAATGGATGCCATGCTGATTGGTCGAGAAAAAGAAAAACAAGTATTACAGAATGCTCTCAACGAAGAGTACTCTCAGTTTGTTGCAGTGTATGGAAGACGTCGTGTTGGCAAGACCTTTCTAATCAGAGAAGCCTTTGAAAACCGATTCGACTTCCAATTTACCGGTGCTGCAAATTTGACTGCAAGAAAGCAGTTGGTGCGTTTCCGTCGTGCCCTCAAAGAACATGGGCAGAAAGACACTCCAGAACTAACGAACTGGGGTGATGCTTTCTGTGAACTCAAACGATTTATTATGAATCTGCCTGAAGGCAAAAAAGTCATATTCCTTGACGAGCTTCCATGGATGGATGCTCCACGCTCTGGTTTTTTATCAGAGCTGGAGTCTTTTTGGAATGGATGGGCATCCGCCAGAAAGGACATTGTTTTTGTGGTGTGCGGAAGCAGCACTTCATGGATGGTTAAGAAAATCATCAAGAATAAGGGCGGTTTGCACAATCGCTTGAATCATCGTATATCCCTCAATCCTTTCCCGCTGGGATTATGCGAGAAGCTAGCTCAGTCAAGAGGTCTCGTGTTGAACCGCAAGCAGATATTGGAAGCCTATATGATATTGGGCGGTGTTCCATATTATTGGAGCTTGTTGCAAAAAGGCACAAGCATAACTGCCGAGATTGACAGACTTATTTTCTCTCCAGACGGAGAACTGCATGACGAATTTGAAATGCTGTATGCTTCCCTGTTCAAAAAGCCAGAACCATACGTTCGTGTAATTGAGCTGTTGGCAAAGAAAAAGATGGGCATGACTCGAATAGAGTTGCTGGCGGCAGGAAGATTTGAAGACAACGGAGCATTCTCTGACATTCTGAAAGATTTGGAGTGGTGTGGCTTTATTCGTAGTTACACTATGATGGGGTATCGGACAAAATCAGATATTTTTCAGTTGATAGACCATTATACATTATTCTATTACGAATACATAGATGGAGTGCGCCAAGGTTCAAACTATTGGAGATCAATGTTGGGCACCCCAAAGTATAATACTTGGTGTGGTTTGGCTTTTGAGCGCACTTGCCTGTGGCATGTTGACCAGATTAAGAAGAAGCTTGGTATTAGCGGAATACTGACAAATGAGTATGCATGGCGTTGCTTACCAAATGAAGACATCGATAGACCAGGAGTTCAGATAGACCTACTTATAGACAGAAGCGATGGAATAATTGATATATGCGAAATGAAATATTCTAAGAAACCATACACCATCACTTCCAATTATGCAGAAGAACTTGCTCGTAAACGAAATGTTTTTCAGACAGTAACTGGCACGAAGAAAGCCATTCATTCCATTATGGTTACAACCGATGGGCTCACTCGGAATGAATATTGGGGTGACGTTCAATCTGAAATACAACTGGACGATTTGTACGAACTATAAAAAACGATTGTTTTGCTATGTTCAAGAATTATAAAGGGGGTCTATAAATTACGGGATAAGGAACGTTCAAAAGAAAGTGCTTACGTTTTGGTTGGTTTCTTAGCGCGCCCTTTTGTAAGTTGGGGAAGGAGCATAGCGGGCTATGTGACTGACGAAACTTACAAAAGTTCATCTCTAAGAAATCAAAAATCAACTCAACCTAATTTTTAGAACACCCCTTTAAAGAAGTTGGACTCACCCTTTTGCAGTTTAGCGGACAGTAATCAATCTTTTACTTGATTCGTGTTCCAAAAACATTCAATTCGTGTTCAAAAAGCAATTTGGTTTCCTTTAATGAGCCAATTCATGAACATTGATGTTCCCCCAAAAGAGGCTTTCAGCAACACGGGGATTTCCGTTGAAGCGGGCAGTAAGTTCGGCGTTTCGATTTGTGGTTAGGAGCGCACGCTTTTTGAAACATTAATGTTCATGAATTGATTCATTAAAAGCCATTAATTTGTTTTTTGAACACGAATTGAACACGAATTGAACACGAATTGAACACGAATTTTTCAGAATTAATGAGACATTTAATGAGACAATTAATGGGCATTAATGGAGAAACATTTCTTGTTAGGAGCGCACGCTGAAGTAGTAGGCGTGAGGACTGGCAAGGTAGAGCCCGCATACAGAGGCTTGCGGCAGCATCGCGCCGTTTTCGGTCAGCGAGATGCCCAGGGCGGGGAGGTCGTATGACAGCCCGACGAATGCGGCACATCCGACAAGTGTATAAATAAAGTTCAGTCCGAAACGTGCCGCAAACGACATGTTGCCAATCTTGCGCACGTTATATCTTAACTGGAAGAAAAACAAGCCATAAAAATAAATCATGTGGAAAGCGAAGAACGCCCAGAAACCGAGTTCTTCGCAGACATTCTGTCATGCCAGATTCCACGGAATCCACACCACATTCGGGTATATGATGAACATTGTGCAGATTAAAGCGACAATCGGCTGTTTTCGCGGTATGTAAAAAGAAGTAAGGCACTCTCCTTGCGTCTCCTTCGCTATATATTGCAACATCTTATCCGTATGCTAAATTTGCAGAGATTCTTATTTGATAGATTCTTTTTAGCCACTTGTCTCATCTGATAGCACTTTCCAGTACCCTCCTTTAGCGGGTCCTATGCGTTTTATGATTCCTTTCTGTTGGAGTACTTTTAGATTGTACTTTACCCCATCTTCTGACAATAAGCCCAAGTTTGATGAGATTTCTTTACGTCCTGCATATGGATGAAGTAGCAAGAAATCGATAATTCCTTTCTGGACAGGTGTAATATCAATATCTTGTTTCTGGGTAGTTTCTGGGTAGTTTCTGGGTAGTTTCTGGGTAATGTTACCTTCTACCTGATCGCTGGGAATATTTTCTTGCTTTTCTCTTGCCTTTTCCTGCCCTTCCAAAACATTAGCCCATACAGAGGCTTTCATGATAAAAGCAACCAAATGATATTGAGGTTCCTTCGTGCCGATGGCAGAAAGCTCACGGCACATACGGTCAACGCCCTCGCCAAACTCCTTTACATAGTCGTAGGCTTTTAGGTACTCGGCAATCTTGGGGTTGCGGGAGAAGTGGGTGTGGCGGATGTTGTCGGTTCGGACGATACCGGGCAACTTGCCAGGGGTCTCAAACACAATACGGTCGTCGAACATCTTTATCTGTATCTCCGTTCCCTTGATGCTATAATCTCTATGGCAAACTGAGTTCACCGTCATCTCTTGTATCACGAACTTGGGATATTCCCTGTCCGTCTTGAAGAGACCGTCCTCGCCCAAATAGGAATGTTCCTTCACTTGGGTTTCGAGGTAGTCGACGGTTTTCTGAATCTGGTCAAGAATGCGTCCCTCAAAGGTGACATCCTTGATGACATTCATCTCCCTGCCCACTTTCTCCTCTGTACCGTAGTACTTGACGAAACGGACACGGGCACGAGGGAAGAATTTCTGCGGATGCTTGCCGAAGAGCAAGATGCAAGCCGTGCTGACTTGTGGCACATCGCCCTTGTAAGTCAAGAATCCTTTGTTCTCTTGCAGGTATTCCATCGGAGACTTGCCATAACCAATGCGCTTCATGTATGCTTTTACGGCATCCATGTCAATGTCCTCTATAGTGGCATCGTAGGCGGGGCTGTCCTCATAGTATCGTTCACCCTTGTCGTACATCAGTTGCAGACGTTCCTCAAAGGGCAGTTTGCGCGACTTGTCGCCCACCCGCCAAAATACCTCGTCCGCTTGGTTGGCATGGAGGCGAGGACTGGCAGGGACATGGATTATCAGTATGTGGTTGTCGTTGCCTTCACTGTCTTGGCAAGGCATGAACTCTGTCGTGACAGAGATAGTGGGCACGCAGAATATTCATCTCATATATACACCCATTAAAGTAAGGTTCCCAATCCATGTTGATACGAAGAGATGGGGGCGTTTCAACTGACTCTATCCCTTGCGTTCACTTTACTTCGTACCTCTTAGATACACAAGTTTCGGAAGAAAAACATATTATATACAGCCAATAAGTCAAGATGTCAATCTTAATCCATATAAATAATGGAGTATTTTCAAAGAACACGATCCCCCACAATCCTTTTAACTTAATAGGCGAAAACGGAGCATACCACCTTTCGGCGAAGCCCCTGTGTACTACAATTCAGTTTCGCAACGGGGATGCTATTGCTGATATACAGATAGTTAGTCCTACAAGCCCCCCCCAAATAGTTGTATTTTTTTATGGCATCAAACTTGGGTTAATGGGCATTAATTGTTTTGCAACACGAAACGCGCGAAATGTTTGGGCGGGAAGAGGATGTGGAGAGGAGGTGGAGAGGACATGAAGAGGAGGTGGAGAGGAGGTGGAGAGGATGTGAAGAGGAGGTGGAGAGGATGTGAAGAGGATGTGAAGAGGATGTGAAGAGGAGGTGGAGAGGAGGTGAAGAGGAGGTGAAGAGGATGTGAAGAGGAGGTGGAGAGGAGGTGAAGAGGAGGTGGAGAGGAGGTGAAGAGGAGGTGAAGAGGAGGTGAAGAGAAGGTGACGCCGTTTCGTCTTCTCGTCCCTTTCTCCCTTCGTCCCTTTGTCTCTTCGTCCCTTTGTCCCTTTGTCTCTTTGACTCTTCTTCTCTTTGACTCTTCTTCTCTTTGATTCTTTGTCCCTTCGACTCTTTGACTCTTCGTCTCTTTGTCTCTTTCTCCCTTCGTCCCTTTGTCTCTTCGTCCCTTTGTCTCTTTGACTCTTCGTCTCTTTGTCTCTTTGTCTCTTCCTCTCTTCGTCCCTTTCTCTCTTCGTCTCTTTGTCTTTTTGTCCTTCCTCTCTTCGACTCTTTGTCTTTTTGTCTCTTCGACTCTTTGTCTCTTTGTCTCTTCCTCTCTTTGACTCTTTGTCCCTTCGTCCCTTTGTCTTTTTGTCTCTTCGTCTCTTTGACTCTTAGTCTCTTAGTCTTTTAGTCTCTTAGTCTCTTAGTCTCTTCCTCTCTTCATCCTCAAGCCTCCTCTTCATCCTCTCCAGCTCAGTCTCAAGTTCCCTAATCCTCTCTTCCTGCTGTTGGATGGTGGCTTGCATTTCCTTCATGAGCTGTTCCTGCTGCGCCCTGTATCCGGTGCGCACTCTGTACATGCGCTCCTTCATGCCGCCCTCCTTGCGGAAACGTTCTTCGAGGGTTTTCAGGTAGCCGTTCATCAACACGTCTATCTGGCAGCACATGGTATAGCCCGTGTTTGCCATTTCCTCATCATTCCATTTTTGGAAGAAGGGTTCATAATCGCGGAGTTTGTTGCATCTCTTGGTGAACTCGTGCATCCCTTGGTAGCGTGGGTGTTGCTTGTCCCATAGTGTCAGATGGCGCGAGAGCAGATAGTCTTTGTAGTCTTCCCTCAGTTCATGAATGCTTGAGCGTGCCACATTGAGCAGTTTCAGTTCCATTTCGGTGGATGTCTTTCCGTCTTCTGACCCTTCTATGATGTTTTGTTTGCCTGA
This sequence comes from Prevotellamassilia timonensis, assembly GCF_021531665.1. Lineage (GTDB taxonomy): Bacteria > Bacteroidota > Bacteroidia > Bacteroidales > Bacteroidaceae > Alloprevotella. Next base: position 19,212 of record NZ_JADYUH010000040.1, on the reverse strand, counting down.
GCGTGCTGCCTGCACCATCTGATCCACGGTGCGGTCGCCATGCTTGGGGAGAAATCGCTCACAGAACAAGAAAGTCATCTGGTAGAGTGCTTCCGACTTCTGAAAGAAACGCAGCTCTTTCCAATTCGCGCCTTGAAGCAACACTCTTTCTTCTTTACTCGGTTCATTCATAGCCTTATACTTTTATTGTTCCTGACATTAGTTAATGGGGTGTTCTATAAATTACGGGATAAGGAACCTTTAAAGAAGTTGGACTCACCCTTTTGCAGTTGAAGCGGGCAGTAAGTTCGGCGTTTCGATTTGTGGTTAGGTGCGCACGCTGAAGTAGTAGGCGTGAGGACTGGCGAGGTAGAGACCGCATACAGAGGCTTGCGGCAGCATCGCGCCGTTTTCGGTCAGCGAGATGCCCAGGGCGGGGAGGTCCAACATCTTTGCCACGCGGAAAATCATTCTTTGGTCCGGCAGCGACGGATAGCCCACCGCAGGGCGTATGCCTCGGAAGGCAGCACGGGCGAGTTCCTCCCGAGTCAGGTTCTCGTCGGGAGCGTAGCCCCAGAGTGTTCGTCGCACCTCGCGATGCAGCCACTCGCTGCCCGCTTCCACCAGGCGATCCGCCACACTGCGCAGCAAGAGGTGACGGAAATCGTCACCGCCGAGGCGCGCAGCCTCAATCTCTTCCACGAAGGAGGGAGAAAGCGTGATGGCAAAAAGTCCGACGTGGTCCTCCTTGCCTTCCGGTGCCACAAAGTCGCAGAGCGCGGGACCTTGCGCCTCTACCGATGAGGTGGAAGAAGCGTGGCGCGGAGTCGGAATCTCCACGCACTCTCCTTCGCCGTTTTCCGGAAGGAACACAATGGCGTCGCCCGAGGAGAAGGCACGGCGGAATGCCACTTGTGCCTGAAGAAAGTGGCGCTCCTGCAACTCGTCCATCAATGCTTCTGCCTCTGCCCACAACTCACGTGCTTCGGGCGAATCCTTTTTTACCTTCCAGAAACGGTGGAAAAAGACAGGGTTGATGAGACTGCGCACCTCCTGCAACGGAATCGGTGACACCGTCTTCAGTCCGAGGAAGGAGGGGCGGGGGAGAGGCTCATGTTCCCAGTCGATGACAGGTCGGCGAGACGCTTCGGCGTCCGCGACAGCCTTGGCTGCTTGTTTCTGTTGCAAATGACGTTCCACGAGCATCTGTTGGTGGCGTCGGTTCTCTTCGATGAGTTTCTCGCGCTCCGGTCCGAGGAGGGCGGCGGCGAGAACCGGATTCTGGGCAGCGTCCTTGACGTGGAAAACAGGTCCTTCGTAGCAGGGCGCAATCTTCATTGCCGTGTGGAGTTCCGACGTGGTGGCTCCGCCGACGAAGAGCGGAAGTCGGAAACCCGCCTCGTTCATTGATTTCGCCGTGTGGCACATCTCGTCGAGCGAAGGCGTGATGAGTCCGCTCAGTCCGACAAAGTCATAGTGCCCCTCGCGGAGTTTCTCCACAATTTTCTCGGCGGGCACCATGACCCCGAGATCTTCCACTTCAAAGTGGTTGCAGCCCATGACGACGGCGACGATGTTCTTTCCGATGTCGTGGACATCGCCTTTGACGGTCGCTACGAGATAGCGTCCGCGGCAAGTCTCTTCGCCGCTCTTCCCCGCCTCGATGTGCGGTTGCAGGAAGGCGACGGCGCGTTTCATGGTTCTGGCAGATTTCACGACCTGAGGCAGAAACATCTTTCCTTCGCCGAAGAGTTTTCCGATGCGGTCCATGCCCTCCATGAGCGGACCTTCAATGATTTCTCCGGGCTCGGCGAAGACGCTCAGTGCTTCGGAGAGGTCAGCCTCCAAAAACTCCTCGTCGCCCCGGCGGAGTGCTTCTTTCAATCTTTCCTCCAAGGGGATGAGGCTGCGGTCCGGCGCGGCGGACTCAGCAGATGAAGCATCGGAGGCGGGCGCGTGCATCTCTGCAGCTGCTGCCACCAGGCGTTCCGCCGCATCGTCGCGACGACAGAGGAGCACGTCCTCGATGAGTTCCAAGAGATGGGGCGGAATGTCAGCGTAGGCAGTTTTTGCCGCGGGGTTCACGATGCCCATGTCCATGCCCGCCGCGGAGGCGTGGAAAAGGAAGGCAGCGTGCATGGCTTCGCGCAGGAAATTGTTGCCGCGGAAGGCAAAAGAAAGATTGCTCACGCCGCCGCTGATGTGTACCCCCGGAAGATTCTCGCGAATCCATTTCGCTGCTTTGATGAAGTCCAGCGCATAGCGGTCATGTTCCTTCATGCCCGTTGCCACGGCGAGGATGTTCGGGTCAAAGATGATGTCGCGCGGCGGGAAGCCGGCGCGTTGTGTCAGGAGTTTGTAGGCACGCTCGCAAATCTCTGTCTTGCGAGCGAAGGTGGTTGCCTGTCCCTCTTCGTCAAAAGCCATGACCACCACGGCGGCACCGGCGCGACGAATGAGCGCGGCGCGTTCCAAAAACGACGCTTCGCCCTCCTTCAGGGAAATGGAATTGACCACGGCTTTCCCTTGCACACATTTCAGCGCGGCTTCAATGACTTCAAAGCGTGAGGAGTCAATCATCCACGGAATCCGTGCGACCTCAGGGTCAGAAGCCATGAGGTTCAAGAAATGAGTCATCTCTTCTTTTGCCTCCAGTAGTCCATCGTCCATGTTGATGTCCAACATCATGGCGCCGTCGCGCACCTGTTTCCGGGCAATGGCGAGGGCTTCCTCGTAGGCTTTGGCTTTGATGAGGTTGAGGAACTTGCGACTGCCCGCCACGTTGCAGCGCTCACCCACGTTGATGAGCATTCCTTCGGGAGCGTTGAAGGCATCAAGTCCCGCAAGCCACGCTGTTTGAAGCGAGGCGGGGAGACGACGTCCCCGATGGTTTGCTGCCATCGCCACAATGTGGGAAATGTGGTCCGGAGTCGAGCCGCAGCACCCGCCAAGGATGTTCACGCTCGCGTCGCGAATGAAGTCTTCCGTTTCTTTCGCCATGCAGGTCGGCGTGTCAGAATAGTGTCCCTCTTCGTCCGGCAATCCGGCGTTGGGGTGCGAGGAAACAAAGACGGGGCAGTTCTCCGCCAGACGCCGCAGGTGCGGACGCATGTCGGGAGCACCGGTGGAACAGTTCAGACCGACGCTGACGACTTGCTCGTTGTGACAGACGGAAGCCAAGAAAGCTTCCACCGTTTGCCCCGCAAGCATCCTTCCTGAGGCGTCGGCAAGCGTAGCACTCAGCATGACGGGCACGCGACGTCCCGTGCGTTCCGCCGCACGGCGGGCAGCCTCAAGCGCCGCCTTGGCGTTGAGCGTGTCAAAGATGGTCTCTATCAAAAAGAAGTCCACGCCCCCTTCCGTCAGCGCAATCATCTGTTCTTCGTAGGCTTCAGCGAGTTCATCAAAGGAGAGGCTTCGCATCGCCGGGTTCTCCACGTCGGGAGACATGGAGAGCGTTTTGTGGGTCGGTCCCACCGAGCCTGCCACCCAGCGCGGCTTCTCGGGCGTCGCTTTCGTGAAGCGGTCCGCCTCTTCGCGAGCCAGACGCGCCGCTTCGAGGTTGATGCGCGACACGTAGTCTCCCGTACCATAGTCCTGCTGAGAGATGCGTTGCGCATTGAAGGTGTTGGTGGAGATGATGTCGGCACCCGCCTCAAGATAGAGCGTATGGATTTTGCGGATGAGTTCAGGGCGCGTCAGCGTCAGAAGGTCGTTGTTGCCTTGCAGACGGGCGGGGAGATGAGTAAAAACGTCTCCGCGGAAGTCCTGCTCTGTCAGGTTTTCCCGCTGGAGCATGGTGCCCATGGCACCGTCAAGAATGAGGATGCGCCCTTCGAGCAAAGCCTGTCCGGGGGCGGAGAGAAGAAAATCTTTCAAAGGATGAGGAATTAAGGGGGTAATGCCCCGTTTTTTTGACGAGGATGTGCGATATGACGGTGTGTCATAATAACTCTTCCGCTTCAAAGAATCTGGTGGGAAGTGGAAAAGGAGGGGAGGGGTCAATAGACCGCCTTGGCGATGCGCTCAATGCTTGTGGCGGCATTCATAGAATAGAAGTGAATGCTCGGTACGCCCGCCGCTCTTAGTTCTCGCGCTTGGGCAATGCCCCATTCGACACCGAGGTCTTTCACTTCGTCGTTCGAACGACACTTACGCAGTTCTTCGGAGAGTTCCTCGGGAAAATCAATGTGGAACGTCTTGGGGAGCATGGACTGATGCGTGAGCGTGGTCAGCGGCTTGAGTCCCGGAATGATGGGTACGCGGATGCCGGCTTCGCGAGCACGTAGGACAAAATCAAAATATTTTTTGTTGTCAAAAAACATCTGTGTCACGACGTAGGTGGCACCTGCCTCCACCTTGCGCTTCAGATTTTCCAGGTCGGTTGCCGGATTCATGGCTTCCTCGTGTTTTTCCGGATAACCTGCCACGCCGTAGGTGAACGGTTTCTCCAGCTTTTCGCAGAGGCTTCCGTCCATCAAGACGCCTTCGTTGAAACGGTTCACCTGCTCGCAAAGTTCCAAGGCGTGGGTGTGGCCGCCCGGCGTCGGGGTGAAACGATTCTCACCGCGGGCGCGGTCGCCGCGGAGCACGAGCAGGTCAGTGATGCCAAGGAAAGAAAGGTCAATGAGTTCGTTTTCAATGTCGCTTTGCGTGAAGCCGCTGCAAATGAGGTGCGGCACGGCGGGAATGCCGTAGCGCTCGTGGATGGCGGCTGCGACGGCAACGGTTCCGGGACGGCTTTTGACGGAAAAGCGTTCGAACATTCCGCTGTCCGTCTCGTGGTAGATGGTCTCCGTCCTGTGGGTCGTGATGTTCACGTAGGCAGGATTGAAGGGCAGGAGTCTTTCAATCGTGCGGAAGACACTGTCGATGCTTTTTCCTCGCAGAGGAGGCAGCACTTCCATGGAAAAGGCAGTGTCGTGGGGGGTGTTCAGGAATTGGCTGACGCCGATAAAGTCTGTCATATTTGTTTTGTGTGTTGTTTCTTGAAGGGTCAGAGAGGTCAGAGAGGTCAGAGAGAGTTTGGGTCGTCATCTGATTCGGATGCGGTCGCCCACTTTGAAGTGATAGAATTCTCCGATGGGGTTCATCTTGCAAATGCGGTCAAGGCGAACGCCGTAGATTTGACTGACGGTGTGGAGCGACTCGCCGGGTTGAAGGATGTGGTGTTTCGTCTTGAGTTTCTTGTCCGCCTTGCGCGCTTTCTTTCCGAGGAAGACGACGTCGCCCGGTTTCAGAGGCGTTTTCGCATCGACGTCATTGTAGGCTCGGAGTTTCTTTTCTCTGATTTTCATCCTTTTCGCGAGGGAAGCGTAGGTGTCGCCGGGTTGGGCGACAAGATAGAATTGTCCGTTGCATTTTCGGATGGGATGGTCTCCGGCTCTGCGCGTGAGTTTCTCCTCTTTTTCCAGTTCGTTCCGTTCGTGTCGCGAGAGGCTCTTCATTCCGTCAAAGCGCGTGAGGTCGTAGCGTTCGATGATGTTGATGAGCGCGGAGGCGTAGGTGGGACTTGTTGCATAGCCGGCGCGTTTCAATCCGTGCGCCCAGCCTTTGTAGTCCGTGGGTTTCAGTTGGAAGAGCGAGGCATAGCGTCTTCCGTTTCGTAGGAAGAGCGAGTGGTCCTCATAACTTTCCTGTGCGTTTTTATAGACTCTGAACTTCTCGTTCGGCGCATCGTCGTCACGGAGCATGTAGGGTCCGCGCCAAGTTCCGCCGCATTTGATGCCAAAGTGGTTGTTTCCTTTTCGTGCCAGCGTGCTTGTTCCCGCTGCGCTCTCCAGGAGTCCTTGTGCCAGCGTGATGCTTGCGGGCACGCCATGTTTTTTCATTTGCTCCACCGCCGTCGGTCCGAACCGTTGGATGTAGTTCTCGTAGAGTTGCGTCTGTCCTGCCGCCGACACCGGAAGGAGCAGGCAGAGGATGATGATGATGTGGCGCAGTAGATTCATGTTTCGTTGTCTTTGGTTTTCCGCTCGCTTTTCGTTTTGCGGTGTGCGCCAAAGATTCGGCGTAGCGAAGCAGAATGTTAGCAAGAAGCGAAGCAAAGTTACGGCAAGATACATGAACTGCCAAAACCCGTCCCTCTTTTTTGCGTTTTGGTAGCAGAACCGCGCTTTTTGTAAGGAAAGCAAACGTCAAACGGCTTCTGTTGCCCAGTCCTCAGCATTCTCCTTGAAAGCGAAAGTTTCCGCGCTCTCTGCCCCAAATTCCGTGCTCTCTTCTTCGACTTCAGCAGTCTCTTTTCTAAATTTAACGTCCCGATATTCTGTCGGTTGCAAATATTGGTGTAAATTTGCGGCGGAAATGTGAGCGATGTCTCCGTTTCTGTTCTAATACTCTGATTTTCACTTCAACTCTTCAATTTTTTTACATCCAATGAATTTGAACTTTGTGCGCCGTCTCGGGCTTTCCTTGCTTGCTTCCGGTTTTGCCGTCACTCTTCTCGGACAAGATCTCATCGCTCGTCAAGCCCCCGTGGACCGTCGCCTCAGAGCCGTGGATTCCATTGCCATTCAGCGTGCCGTGGAACGCGACATCCTCATAGACCCTTCCGCCGAAATCTATAACAGTTGGGTGACGACCAAGGCTCACCCCTATCGCAGCGAGGAAGTGCCCGACAGTTTCGTCATTGACCTTCGCGGCTTCGCCATGCCGACCCCCTCGCGCCAGGTGACGTCACGCTTTGGCTATCGTCCCGCCTTCCGCCGCATTCACAAAGGTTTGGACATTAAAGTTTATACCGGCGACACGATTGTCTCCGCTTTTGACGGTAAAGTGCGCGTGGTGCGCTACGATGCCGGAGGCTACGGAAACTATGTGGTGATTCGTCACACGAACGGTCTCGAAACCATCTACGGTCACCTCTCCAAACAACTCGTCTCCATCGACCAGGAGGTGAAAGCGGGCGAACCCATCGGACTGGGAGGTAACACAGGACGTTCTTTCGGCTCGCACCTTCATTTTGAAACTCGTTTGGCGGGAGAGCCCATCAATCCCGAATTCCTCTTCAATTTCCCCGCGCAGGACGTGACGGCAGACTACTATACCTTCCGCAAAAACAAAACTTCCGGCGGCACGACGATGCTGGCTTCCACCGAAGCCCCCGGCGGTGAGAAAACCCAGGAGGTGGCAAACTCCACCACTCGTTCTTCTCACTTCTACAAGGTGCAACGCGGCGAAACGCTCTATTCCATCGCTCGCAAGTTGGGACTCAGTGTTTCCAAACTGGCTTCCACAAACAGCCTCAAAACCAGTAGCCGTCTGCGCACGGGACAGATTCTGAGATATTGAAATCCGATGTCTTCTCGGCTGACTACTTCAAAAGCCGTTTGTCGGACAGCCATAAATCCTAAAATAATTTACGCATAAGAAAAACCGCTGCGAACGATTGGTTTGCAGCGGTTTTTCTGTGCGTTTTTTCTCGCGTTGTTTTCTGTGCGAGAAATCAGTTGTTCTCGGGACGGAGGGTGCGGACGGTTTCGCCGGCGCGCCACATTTCGCTTTCACGGAGAGCCTTGAGTTCAGCCTCAAGACCTACGCGGTAGTCGGGCTTGGAGTTGCTATCGATGGAGATTTGTGCTTCGTTGCCTGAGGCTACGCTTTCATAGAGTTTCTCCATGACGGGCTTGATGGCATCGTGGAAGGGACCCATCCAGTCGAGTGCGCCGCGCTGTGCGGTGGTGGAGCAGTTGGCATACATCCAGTCCATGCCGTTCTTGCCTACCATCGGGAGGAGAGACTGAGTGAATTCTTCCACGGTTTCGTTGAAGGCTTCGGAGGGAGTGTGTCCGTGTTCGCGGAGCGTTTCGTACTGTGCGAGGAAGAGGCCTTGGATGGCGCCCATGAGAGAGCCGCGTTCGCCGGTGAGGTCACTGGTGGCTTCGCGTTTGAAGTCAGTTTTGAAGAGATAGCCGGAGCCGATGCCTACGCCGAAGGCAAGCACTTTGTCTGTGGCGTGACCGGAAGCATCTTGATAGACAGCGTAGGAACTGTTGAGTCCGCGTCCTTCAAGGAACATGGTGCGGAGAGAAGTGCCGGAGCCTTTGGGAGCCACCATGATGACGTCAATGTCGGCAGGAGGAACCACACCCGTGCGGTCGCTCCAGTTGATGGCGAAGCCGTGGGAGAAGTAGAGGGTCTTGCCGGCGGTGAGGTGCGGTTTGATGGAAGGCCAAAGTTGCATCTGTGCAGCGTCGGAGAGGAGCATGCAGACGATGGTTCCTTTCTCAGCGGCTTCTTCGAGAGAGAAGAGAGTCTCGCCCGGCACCCATCCGTCAGCGACGGCTTTTTCGTAGGTCTTGCCTTGACGCTGTCCGACGATGACGTTGAAACCGTTGTCGCGGAGGTTGCAGGCTTGTCCGGGACCCTGGACGCCATAGCCGAGTACGGCGATGGTCTCGTTCTTCAAGATTTCACGTGCTTTTTCGAGAGGAAACTCCTCGCGGGTCATCACTTCTTCAATGACGCCGCCAAAATTCAGTTGTGCCATTTGTTTGGTTGTTTATTTATGTGATAAAGTTTTGTAAGTCTAATCTAACTTAGTAATCCTCAAAAAATAACCTGCATCATCTTTGAAAATCTTTTCGGTCCATATTTCCTCCCTCATCAGTCAAATAGCTACGGCTATGCTCCTTCTTCGGGTGAAAATCTGACCTCGAAAATGTCATTCAAATCTGACGCAACTTATTATTTTCATATTACTTAGATTTCGCTCATGGTTTGTCCCTGTCGTTTTTCTTCTTCGCGCAGGGAGAGAAATTCTTTCAGTTCTTCGCGCGGGCTCTTGGTGACGGCGATGACACCGCTGCTGACATATTGCAGGATGCAGCCGAAGCCTTTGAGTTTGCGGTAGAGTGCGAGGGTCTCTTCGGGCAGTCCGTTCTTTGCCACGATGGCGTAGGTGGAGTTCACCTCGACGATGTGTCCGTCGAAGAAGCGGATGGCTTTTGAGATTTCTCGGTTTTCGATGAGGCGCGCGGTGGCGATTTTGTAGAGCGCCTGGTCCATGACGAAGACGTCGTCAGAGAGGAAGTATTGCGCCTGAATGACGTCAATCTTCTTTTCCAACTGTTTGACGAGGGTTTGCACGGTGTGCTCGTCGGTCCAGGTGGTGATGGTGTAGCGGTGGACGTGTTCAATGCCCGAGGGCGACACGTTGAGGCTTTCAATGTTGAGTTGGCGACGTGTGAAGACGTTGGTCACCAGATTCAAGACACCGGCAAGGTTCTCGGAGAAAACGATGATGGTGTAGAGTTTGTTGTCGGGATTGCTCTCGGCAGCAGGAAGGGTATGTGGTTTGTCGGTCATGTCGGCAGGACTTTCTTGGTTATGGGGTGTGTATTCTGCGCTCGTTTCCGCTATATATAATAAGGTATATATGTCGGCTTTCAGACGGTGAGCATCATGTCGTCCACGTCGTGTCCGGGGCAGCACATTGGCATCACGTTGTCTTCTTCCAAGACTGCGGCTTGCAGGAGGAAGGGTCCCGGGGTTGCGAGCATCTTTTGGATGGCTTCGTCCAGGTCTTTGCGTTCAGTCACGGTGACAGCCGGGATGCGATAGGCTTCAGCGATTTTCTCGTAGTCCGGGTTCATCATCGGCGTGAAGGAGTAGCGGTGGCTGAAGAAGAGTTCCTGCCATTGGCGCACGTTGCCCAGATAGTTGTTGTTGAGGAGGATGATTTTGACGGGTGCTCCCTGTTCCATAATCGTTCCGAACTCTTCGATGGTCATTTGGAGTCCTCCGTCTCCGAGGAAGAGACAGACGGTTCGGTCGGGTGCTCCGAAGGTGGCGCCGATGGCGGCGGGCAGTCCGTAGCCCATGGTTCCCATGCCTCCCGAGGTGACCACGCTGCGTTTTTCCGTGAAGCAGAAGTAGCGCGCAGCCATCATCTGGTTTTGTCCCACGTCGGTCACCATCACCGCCTTGTGTTGAGAGAGTTCAGAGACGCGGCGCACGACTTCTCCCATGCGGAGCGGTCCTTCGGTGGGATGGATTTGCGGTTCAATGACCACCTCTTGTTCCTGTTTGTCCCATTGGCGGAAACTCTCGCGCCACTCTTCGTGGCGGTTTTCGCGGAGCAGTTCGGTGACGGCGGCAAGGGTCGTTTTGCAGTCTCCCAGCACGGCGACATCCACTCTCACGTTCTTGTTGATTTCCGAGGGGTCAATGTCAAAGTGTATGATTTTCGCCTGTTTGGCGTAGGTCTCCAGTTTTCCGGTGATGCGGTCGTCAAAGCGCATTCCGACGGCGATGAGGACGTCGCACTCCTGCGTCTTCTTGTTCGACCCGAGCGAGCCGTGCATGCCGAGCATGCCGACGTGGAGCGGGTGCGCGGTGGGCAGGGCGGAGAGTCCGAGGAGTGTGCATCCGGCGGGAAGTCCGGCTTTTTCGATGAATGCTTTCAGTTCCTCCTGGGCGTGTCCCAGTTCGACGCCTTGCCCGACGAGCACGAGAGGACGTTTGGCGGTGTTGATGAGTTCTGCCGCTTGCACCACGGACTGCGGTTCGGTCGGCGGGACGGGCACATAACTGCGGATGAAATCAATCGTTCCCGGCTCGTAGGGTGCTTTGCTGATTTGCGCGTTTTTCGCAAAGTCCAGCACCACGGGACCGGGACGACCGCTCCCGGCGATGTAGAAAGCGCGGTGTACTGCCCATGCCACATCCTTCGCGGAGCGAATCTGATAAGCCCACTTACAGATGGGTTGCATGATGTCCACCACGTCGATTTCCTGAAAGGCGTCGGTGCCGAGCATCTGCACGCCCACCTGTCCCGTGATGACCACCATCGGCGTGCTGTCCACCATGGCATCGGCTACACCCGTGACGGTGTTCGTTGCGCCCGGTCCGCTGGTGACGATGCAGACTCCGGTTCTTCCGCTGACTCGGGCGTAGCCCTCGGCGGCGTGTGTCGCAGCCTGTTCGTGGCGCACGAGCACGTGGTTCAATCGGTCTCTGTAGTCGTAGAGAGCATCATAGACAGGCATGATGGCACCTCCGGGATAGCCGAAGAGCGTTTCCACGCCTTCATCGATGAGGGCGCGCATGAGGATTTCTGCGCCGGTGATCTGTATGTCTTTCATTCAGTCTGTGTTCGTTTGAGGGGTTTCTTATACCTTATTATATATAGGTCACGATTTCCGTACCTTCTTTTACTCCACGATGCGTATGCCGCCCTTGTCGGCGCTTGCCACCATGGAGGCGTAGGCGCGGAGTGCTTTGGAGACGGTGCGTTTGCGTTGCAGTGGTCGTTGCGGTCTTGCTGCGAGTTCCTCGTCAGAGAGTCGCACGGAGATGGAGCGGGAGGGGATGTCGATGACGATGATGTCGCCGTCCACCACTTTGCCGATGTTGCCGCCGGCTGCTGCTTCCGGAGAGATGTGTCCGATGCTCAGTCCGGAAGTGCCGCCCGAGAATCGTCCGTCGGTGATGAGCGCACACGCTTTGCCGAGGTGTCGGCTCTTGATGTAGGAAGTCGGGTAGAGCATTTCCTGCATGCCCGGTCCGCCCTTGGGGCCTTCGTGAGTGATGACCACCACGTCGCCCGCTTCCACCTTTCCTCCGAGAATGCCTTCGCAGGCGTCCTCTTGCGAGTCGAAAACGCGGGCGCGTCCTTCAAAGTGCCACAGGGCTTCGTCCACGCCGGCGGTTTTCACGACGCATCCGTCCTGTGCGATGTTTCCGAAGAGCACGGCGAGACCGCCGTCTTTGGTGTAGGCGTGTTCCAAGTCGCGGATGCAGCCTTCTGCGCGGTCGGTGTCAAGTCCGTCCCAGCGTGCGTTCTGTGCGCCCATGCGAATGCAGAACTTACCGCCCGGTGCGCTGTGGTAGATGCGGTCTGCCTCGGGATCCACCGTGTCGGCGGTGATGGAATAGCGTGCAATGTCGCTGCCGAGTGTGGAACCGTTCACGCGGGGCGCATCAAGGTCCAGCAGTCCTCCCTTGGCGAGTTCGCCGAGGATGCCCAGCACACCGCCGGCGCGGTTGCAATCTTGGACAGAGAAGCGGGTCGTGTTGGGAGAGAGTTTGCAAAGACACGGGACGCGGCGACTCAGTTCGTCGATGTCTTTCATTTTGAAGTCCACTCCTGCCTCGTTAGCCACGGCGAGGAGGTGGAGCACCGTGTTGGTCGAGCCGCCCATGGCGATGTCGAGGGTCATGGCGTTGAGGAATGCGCGGCGGGTGGCGATGTGCAACGGGAGCACACTCTCGTCACCTTCTTCATAGTATTTTCTTGCGTTCTCCACAATCAGTTTGGCGGCGTCGGCAAAGAGTCGGCGTCGGTTCTCGTGGGTTGCCACAATCGTTCCGTTGCCCGGCAGGGAGAGTCCGAGTGCCTCCGTCAGGCAGTTCATGGAGTTGGCTGTGAACATTCCCGAGCAGCATCCGCATCCCGGACAGGCGAGTGCTTCCACGCGTTGCAGTTCTTCGTCTCCGACGGAGGTGTCAGCGCCTTTCACCATGGCGGTGATGAGATCCACGTGTTCTCCGTTGAGTTCTCCTGCTTCCATGGCACCTCCGCTGACGAAGACGGTCGGGATGTTGAGGCGCATGGACGCCATGAGCATGCCCGGTGTGATTTTGTCGCAGTTGGAGATGCAGACGAGGGCGTCGGCTTTGTGAGCCTGTACCATATATTCCACAGAATCGGCGATGATGTCGCGGGAGGGCAGGGAATAGAGCATTCCGTCGTGTCCCATGGCGATACCGTCGTCGATGGCGATTGTGTTGAACTCGGCGGCATAGCAGCCCAGTTTCTCAATTTCTTGTTTGACGAATTGTCCGACCTCGTGGAGATGTGTGTGTCCCGGTACGAACTGAGTGAAGGAGTTGGCGATGGCGATGATGGGTTTCCCCATTTGTTCGCGTTTCATGCCGGTGGCGAGCCAGAGCGCACGTGCTCCTGCCATTCGGCGACCTTCGGTGCAGACGGCGCTGCGAAGAGGATGTTTCATGGTTTTTGTGTTCATGAATCGGATACTATGCCCGAGGGAGATTCCGCAGCGTCGTTGAGAGTTTGCGGCAATCTCCCTCCGTTTTGTAATGCAAAAGTAAGCATAAATTCGCTTTTCACGTCATTTTGTCAATGAAAACTTTGTAAAGTCTCTTCATTTTGCCACGGAAACTGTGCTTTGGATGTCATTGCGGTGTTGCTGTCGTCTCATGCGGCTTCGTTGCCGTCCGATGCCGCGTTGCTGCTGTGTGGAGTTTGTGTGGTTTGTTTTCGTCACGATAATCTCGGGAAAAAGTGTCGAAGCCGCAGAAAAAACGTTGCCACGGCGGACAAAAGCAAGGTTGTCAGCCGTGGCATGGAAAAAGAAGATTGTGTCGGTCACGTGGGTCAGCGCGGTCGGCGGTCTGTCATTCACAGAACACTTCCCTAAAGCACCTGCGGCGTCACGGACGGAGTTTCTCTTTGAAGAAGTCGCTGATGGTGCGCATGAGGTGGAGGCGCGTCTGTCCGCCCATGATGAAGTGGTTGCGGTTCGTATAGACCTGCTGGCGGAAGAGTTTCATGTTTTGCACGTAGGCTTCGCTGACCTCGGTGAAGTTCCGGAAGTGCACGTTGTCGTCTGCCGTGCCGTGGATGAGCAGGAGGTCGCCGTGGAGTTTCGGTGCGCGGTTGATGGGATTAATGGCATAGCCTTCGGCATTCTCCTTCGGCGTTCGCATGTAGCGTTCCGTGTAGATGGTGTCATAGTATTTCCAGTTTGAGGGCGCAGCCACAGCGACGCCGGCGCGGAAGACGGGTGTGCCTTCGCTCATGGACATCAGAGTGTTGAAGCCGCCGAAACTCCATCCCCAGATTCCGATGCGTTCGCCGTCCACGTAGGTCTGATCGGCGAGCCATTTCGCCACGGCGACTTGGTCAGCCGATTCTATCTCTCCCAGTTTGAGGTAGGTGCATTTCTCGAATGCTGCGCCACGCGCTCCGGTGCCGCGACCGTCCACACACGCCACGATGAAGCCTTGGTCGGCAAGGTAACTCTCAAAAGCGGCGCCGGGATAGAGTCCTATGGACCAGGCATCCCGCACCTCCTGAGAGCCGGGGCCGGAGTATTGATACATGATGACGGGATATTTCTTCGCGGGGTCAAAGTGGCGCGGTTTCACCATCCATCCGTTGAGCGGTGTGCCGTCGGCGGCGGGGCAGGTGAAGAATTCCTTCGGAGAGAAGAGTGCGTCGGTTTTTTCTTTCAGTTTGACGTTGTCAACCAGCACTTTCTCGCTGCGACCGTCCGAGGTGCGGCAGAGCGAAACGACGGGCGGCTGTTGGAGGGAGGAGTAGGTGTCGAGGAAATATTTTTTGTCCTTGCTGAAGATGGCGCTGTGCGTTCCCGGTGTGGAGGTGAGTCGGCGCACTTTTCCGTTTTTCTCGCTGATGCAGATGCTGGTGCGCAGTGGGCTTTCGTCGTGTGCGGCATAGAAGCATCGTCCGGTGGCGGGGTCGTAGTCATAGAAGGCAGCGACGTCGAAGTCACCCTTTGTCAGTTGTCGTTCCAGTTTTCCGCTGAGGTTGTAGAGATAGATGTGTTTGAATCCGCTTCGGTCGGAGATGAAGGCGAAGCGGTCGCCGAAGAAGCGGAGAGAGCCGTAGGTTGTTTCCGGAATATATTTCTCATTTTCTTCTCTCACCGCCAGCGTGCATTCCGTGCTGCGCGGGTTCGCCATGTAGATGTCCATTCGGTTCTGTCGGCGGTTGAGCGTGACGACGGCGAGGCGTGCCGGGTCGGAGGTGAAGTGGATGCGGGGCACGTAGGCGTCAGAGTCGAGGGGCAGTTTGAGTGTGCGTGTGACGCGGTTTTTGATGTCGAAGGTCATGACGCTGACGCTGCTGTTCACCTCTCCTGCCACGGGATATTTGTAGCGGTAGGCGCCGGGATAGTTGTCGCAGTCTTCGTGGACGGGCTGGTCGCCTTTATACATCGTCATGGAGTAGAGCGGCACGCGGCTTTCGTCGTAGCGCACCCACGCCAGCATTTCGCTGTCGGCGGAGAAGTCAAAGGAGCGTGCGGTGGAGAACTCCTCCTCGTTCACCCAGTCGGGCAGTCCGTTGATGAGTTTGTTGAATTCGCCGTCTTTGGTGACGCGGCTCTCAGCGTTGCCGTAGAGGAGTTTCACGACAAAGAGGTCGCCCTCTCGTACAAACGCCACCATCGTGCCGTCGGGCGAGAAGATGGGCTGCTGCTGCGGTCCGCCATCGGAGAGCGGCTCGTAGGAGTTGTTCTGTGTGTCATATATATAATATACGGCAGAGAAGGAGCGGCGGTAGATGGATTTGCGTTGCGTCATGAGCAGAATTTTTCTGCCGTCGGGGGAGAGCGTGAATCCCTCGATTTGTTTCAGTCCCGCCTTGCCGCGTGCTTTGTCGGCATCAAAGAGCACACCCGTCTGACTGCCGTCGCGGAAGGAGAAGAGTTCAATGCGTTTCAGGTCGGGGGAGAGACGGGCATAGTTGTCGCCCTCGGTGGAGGAGTGCACACTGTAGGACTCCGGGATGTAGTGCCAGTTACTGATGTCTTCCAGCGTCAGCGAGGAGGACTGTGCCTGTGCCGGCTGAGCGGCGGCAAGCCAACTGCACAGAGCGGGCAACGCCACGGCGGCACGGAGGAAAGAGGAAGTTTTCATGATGAAATAAAAGTGGATTGAATTGTTTTGTTCTGCTTGATTATGGGGTGTTGCTGAGGCTGACCGAACGGCGCGAAAGCAGGTTCGCACGGCGTCATGTCTCAGAAAATCTTGGGCAAAGTTACTTTTTTTGAGTCAAAACCTTTACCTTTGCTCGCATAATCATCCATCTGACATTCAAACCGACAGAAAAATGAGTCATCGCACAGGTCGTTATTCCTTCACCGTCGAACCCTTCACAGAGGACTGCTTGGGCAATCTTTCGTGGGGACGTATGGGCAACTTGCTCCTCCGCTGCGCTTCGATGCACGCCGGAGAACACGGTTTCGGCTTCAAGGACATGATGCGCGTGAACCACGTTTGGGTGCTCTCCCGTCTCACCATTGAAGTGGACAGCCTGCCTCGCACCGGCGAGACTTTTTTCATCGAGACTTGGGTTGATAAAGTCTATCGGCAGTTCACCGACCGTCATTTCAGCATCCTCCGCCCCGACGGCACAGCCTATGGACACGCCACCAGCATTTGGGCACTCATTGATTGGGAAAGCCGACAAGCAGCCGACCTGCGCGGCGAGCGAATGCCCAAAACGGCGAAGTGGGATGACGTCCTCATCCCTGAACGTCCGAACCCCATTGCCTCTTCGCGAAGTCGCGCCAGAGTGAAGAACCCCGTGGAACGGGGCGTTCACACGGCGGCTTTCACCGACTTGGACATCAACGGACATTTCAATTCCATTCGCTATCTTGAACTCGCCTTGAACCTTTTCACTCCCGAAGCACTCAAGGCACGCCCCATCCGGCGCATCGATTTGGCTTTTGCGGCGGAGACCTATTGCGGCGAGCAACTCCACATCTTCACTGATGCCGACGTCGCCGACCCCATGGCGTTTGAAATGCAGAGCAGTCGCGGACAGACCGCCGTCAGAGGATGCTTGCAACAGACGGAAGCGCAAGACTCGGAATGAGTCGTGTGTGAGGAGAGAGAATAGAGCCGGGGGACGTTCCAAACGTCCAACCCGCGCCGCACAGAATCCGGAGAGAGAACATGAATGCCATTCGCTGACCTTCCGGCGAAGGCAACGCTCAAAGAAACAACGGTCGCAGACCAATTCAATAATCTCTCTAAAATCATTCGCATCATGAAAAAAGTTCTCTCACTCCTCGTTCTCCTCTTCCCGTTGATGTTGAACGCCGCTCCCACCACCAAGAAAGTGAAACTCGAAGGCGTCTGGCAGCAAGTGCAACCCGCCACTGAAACCACGCCGGAGATGAAACTTCCCGTTTGGAAGGTCATGCAAAACGACGGAACGTTCTGCACTTTCCTCATCGCCAACAACAAAGCGCAGTGCGTCATCACCAACGAAGGCACCTTCCGTCTCACCTCAGATTCCACCTTCGTCGAACACATCAACGGCACCATCGTGAACCCTGACCTCATCGGAAAGAACAACAAAATCACCATCGTTGCCGCCGAAAAAGACAGGATTCAAATCACCTACCGACTCCAGCCCGATGGAGGTGAAGCCAAAGAAACCTGGATTCGTGTCAAACTCGAAATTCCTGAGTGACGCGGGTCGCTTCATGTGGGCTTTGGCGTTAGCAGAAACGCAACCGCGCGTGGTCAAGTCGCAAGAATTGCAATTCATCATTCATACACATATTATAATATAAACAGTCACCCCAAAGAATTGAACATGGGAAAAGTATTGATTATCGGCGCCGGAGGCGTCGCCACTGTGGCAGCCCACAAGATTGCTCAAAACAGCGATGTCTTCAGTGAAATCATGATTGCTAGCCGCACGAAGTCAAAGTGCGATGCCATTGTCAAAGCCATCGGACGCTCCGACATCCGCACCGCACAGGTTGATGCCGACAGCGTGGAACAACTCTGCGAACTTTTCCGGGACTTCCAGCCCGACCTCGTCGTGAACCTCGCGTTGCCCTATCAGGACCTGACCATCATGGAGGCATGTCTCCAATGCGGCTGCTCCTATCTGGACACGGCAAACTATGAACCCAAGGACGAGGCTCACTTTGAGTACTCCTGGCAATGGGCTTTCAAAGAACGCTTCGAGAAAGCCGGACTCACCGCCATCCTCGGCTGCGGCTTCGACCCGGGCGTGACAAGCATCTACACCGCCTACGCCGCCAAGCATCACTTCGACGAAATCCACTATCTTGACATCGTGGACTGCAACGCCGGCGACCACCACAAAGCGTTTGCCACCAACTTCAATCCCGAAATCAACATCCGCGAAATCACCCAGAAAGGTCTCTACTGGGAAAACGGAAAATGGGTAGAGACCGAACCGCTGGAGATTCACCAGCCGCTCACCTATCCCCACATCGGCCCCAAGGAAAGTTATCTGCTGCACCACGAGGAAATCGAAAGTCTCGTGAAGAACTATCCCACCATCAAGCGTGCCCGCTTCTGGATGACCTTCGGCGAGCAGTATCTCAAACACCTTGATGTCATTCAGAACATCGGCATGTCGCGCATTGACGAAATTGACTACGTCGCAGAAGCCGCCGACGGCAGCGGTCCCGTCAAAGTGAAGATTGTTCCCCTCCAGTTCCTCAAAGCCGTGCTCCCCAACCCGCAAGACCTCGGTGAGAACTACGACGGCGAGACCAGCATCGGCTGCCGCATCCGTGGCGTGAAAGACGGAAAAGAACGCACCTACTACGTCTATAACAACTGCTCGCACCGCGCTGCCTACGAAGAAACGGGCATGCAGGGCGTCAGCTACACCACCGGTGTGCCGGCGTGCATTGGTGCCCGCATGTTCATGCTCGGTCTTTGGAAACGTCCCGGCGTTTGGAACGTCGAAGAGTTTGATCCCGACCCCTTCATGGAAGAACTCAACAAACAGGGACTGCCTTGGCACGAAATCTTTGACGGCGACCTTGAACTTTGACGTGCGAGTCCTGAGGGGGAGAGCCTCTTCCTCGTCTTGCCAATCACATTTTGAAATATGTCACGTTCGCAATTTCACCGATGAGTGGAATTGCGAACGTTGCTTTTGGGGAGAACGCTCGCGGTGCGCAGAAAGTGTTTCCTCCTGTATTTAACCACCGTCATAATGATGACGCCTCGGTGACGCCTCGGTGACGCCTCGGTGACGCCTCGGTGACTCCGTCCCAGCCCGTCACCGCCCACGCAAAAAACTCATCCTCATGAAAACCATTCTCCAATCATGGCTGTCCGGTAAAGTTTTGTTTTTCTCAGCCAAACTGCCACCGTACAGCAACCGTTTTTTGAGGACACACCATGACACTGCACTATACGTAATTAAAAGGGGAACAAAAAAACTCTGCAAACTATACACAAATCCTACATTCAATCCTACATCTCGCTGATTTACCGTGCGTTACGGAATGTATAGTTTGCGCTTCAAACTATACACAAACCCTACATTGAACTATACATTGAAGCGTTCAAAACCCTACACGAAACGGAGCGCAAACCCTGCACTGCAACGGCGCGCAGTTTACTTAGGAGCGCTCCTAGTTTTTCTTAGGAGCGCGCCTAGTTTTTCTTAGGTGCGCTCCTAGTTTTTCTTAGGTGCGCTCCTAGTTTTTCTTAGGTGCGCTCCTAGTT